>CAZPNN010000371.1:0-22295 GCA_964587605.1 uncultured Chromatiaceae bacterium | reverse complement strand
CCGGATCGCCGCTGCCGATATAAACCCGTATATCGCGCTTGCCGCGGCGATTGGCTCCGGACTCTGGGGCATCGAGCAACGGATCGAGCCGGACCCGCCAGTCATCGGCAACGCCTACGCGCGTCAGTTTCCGGCGAAACGCCAGTTGCCCCGCACGCTGACGGAAGCGGCGGAGCGCCTGGCCCGCTCGAAGGCAGCTCGCGAACTGTTCGGTGACGCATTTGTCGAACACTACGCGGCTCACCGGGAGTGGGAGGAACGCGAGTTCCGCAAAGCCATCACGGACTGGGAACTGGCGCGCTACTTCGAGATCATCTGACAGCCATGCAACAGACCATCAGCCCCGTCGACGGGCGCGTCTACGTCGAACGCCCGCTCGGCAGCGCGCGGGACATCGAGCAGGTCCTGGCGGCAGCCGTGAAAGCGCAGCGCGACTGGCAGCAACTCGACGTCGCCGGGCGTTGCGCCCTGCTCAGCCGCGCTGTCGATGCCTTCGTGGCCGACCGCGACGCCATTGCCACCGAAATCACCTGGCAGATGGGGCGGCCGATCAGCCAGACCCCGGGCGAGGTCCGCGGGTTCGAGGAACGGTCGCGCTACATGCTGTCGATCGCACCCGAGACGCTGGCTCCGATCCAGCCGCCACGGACAGCCGGATTTGAACGCTGGCTGGAACGCGCCCCGCTCGGACTGGTTGCCGTGGTTGCGCCCTGGAATTATCCGTACCTGACCGCGGTAAATGCGGTGATTCCGGCGCTGGCAGCCGGTAATGTCGTGGTGCTCAAGCATTCCCACCAGACACCACTGTGCGCCGAGCGGTTTGCCGCGGCGTTCGCCGCCGCCGGCCTGCCCCCGGGTGTGTTCCAGTTCCTGCATTTGTCCCACGAGGACACGTCGCGGTTTATTGCTGATCGTCGCGTGAACTTCGTCTGCTTCACCGGCTCGGTGTCCGGTGGCCATGCCGTGCAGCGGGCCCTGTCCTCAGGCTTCGCAGACTCTGGCCTGGAACTCGGCGGCAAGGATCCGGCCTACGTGCGCGCCGACGCCGACCTGCCGCAGGCCATCGATGTTGTTACCGACGGCGCGTTTTTCAATTCCGGGCAGTCGTGCTGCGGGATCGAGCGCGTCTACGTTCACGAGACTGTCTACGACGCCTTTGTTGCCGGGGTCGTCGGGCAGGTCAAAAAGTACCGGCTGGGAACACCGACGGATCCCGCCACGACGCTCGGCCCCATGGTGCGGGCGTCGGCGGCAGCCTTCGTCCGGGAGCAGATCGCGGAGGCTGTGCGCAGTGGCGCCCGCGCGCTGATTGACGCCGCGATGTTCCCCGCTGACCAGCCCGGGACGCCGTACCTGGCGCCGCAGGTACTCGTCGACGTGGATCACTCGATGCGCATCATGACCGAAGAAACCTTCGGGCCAGCCGTCGGCATCATGCGCGTGAAGTCGGATGAGGAAGCACTGAAGCTCATGAACGACAGCGAGTACGGGCTCACTGCCGCCCTGTTCACCCGTGATGTCGAGACCGCCCGGCGCCTCGGCACGCGGATCGACACCGGCACAGTGTTCCTGAATCGCTGTGACTACCTGGACCCGGCCCTGGCCTGGACCGGGGTCAAGAACTCGGGCCGGGGCTGCACCCTCTCCCGCGTCGGCTATGAACACCTCACCCGCCCCAAATCCTTTCACTTTCGATTGCCGGCATGACGGCCATCCTCACGGCCAACTGGAACTACCCCACGCGGGTATGGTGCGGCCCCGGCCGTATCGCGGAACTGAAGGCGGCGTGCCAGGAGCTGGGCATCGAGCGGCCGCTGTTCGTCACGGACCGGGGACTGCGTGAGCACCCGATGGTGCTGGCAGCACTTGCCCTGGTGCCATCGGCCGTGCTGTTCGCCGACGTCAAGGGCAACCCGGTGGCCGCCAATGTGGACGCCGGGCTCCAGGCGTATCGCGCCGGCCGGCACGACGGCGTGATTGCCTTTGGCGGTGGCTCGGCTCTCGACGCGGGCAAAGTCATTGCCTTCATGTCGGGCCAGACGCGGCCGCTATGGGACTTCGAGGACATCGGCGACTGGTGGACGCGCGCAAAGCCCGCCGGCATCGCGCCGGTGATTGCCGTGCCGACCACCGCCGGCACGGGTTCCGAAGTCGGCCGTGCGGGCGTCATTCTGAACGAGGCAACACACCAGAAGAAGATCATTTTCCACCCGAAGATGATGCCGGGCATCGTCATCGCGGACCCCGAACTCACGGTGGGGCTGCCGGCGAACCTGACGGCGGCCACCGGCATCGACGCCTTTACCCACTGCTTCGAGGCCTACTGCGCACCCGGTTTCCACCCGCTGGCCGATGGCATTGCGCTGGAGGGCATGCGCCTGATCAGCGAGTACTTGCCGCGAGCCTGCGCCAACGGCGCCGATATCGAGGCACGATCCCGCATGCTGGCCGCTGCCAGCATGGGCGCCACTGCCTTTCAGAAGGGCCTGGGCGGCGTGCACGCGATCGCGCACCCGGTCGGGTCTTTCTTCGACACCCACCACGGCCTCACGAACGCCGTGATCCTGCCCTATGTCATGGTGCACAACCGCGAAGCGATTGCAGACAAGATGCGTACGGTGGCGCACCTGCTTGACCTGCCGGGGCACGGGTTCGACGCCGTTCTTGCCTGGGTGCTCGAGTTCCGGCGCCAGCTCCACATTCCGCACACACTGGCCGATATCGGTGTCAATACAAAAAATTCGGCGGTGATTGGCGCTGAGGCGGCGGCGGATCCGTCGGCCGGCGGCAACCCTGTCCCCCTCGATGCCGCCACACTCGAGCGCCTCTTCCGGTCAGCCGTGGCGGGCGACCTCGCGCTCAGGGGCTGAATCCCGGACCGAAATCAGCTCTTCGTCAGCCGCGCCACCAGCTTGCGCATCTCGGTCTGGGTTTCGGTGCTGAACCACCAGGCCGTTGCCGCGGCCGTATCGCCGGAACTGCTCAGGGCCTCGATCAGCGTCGCCTTGGACGCGAGGCGCGTGGCGTTCATGGCCACCTGCGGCAGGGCGAGGAGCTCGTTGGCGCGCTTCAGGGCGGTGCGGAGCAGCTCGTCAGGCGCCACGAGCTCGTCCACCAGGCCAATCGCGGCGGCGTCGTCCATCAGCAGCAGCTCACCGCGCATCGCAAGGCGTCGTGCCACTCGCGGGCCAACAACCTGCTCCAGGCACAGGAGGACGGTGCTCGGCACCGGCAGGCCCACCTGGACCTCGTTCAGGCCAATCCTGAACTTGCCGGTTACGCCGATCCGCCAGTCGCACTGCAGGGCAAGCACAGCACCGCCAGCCGGTGCGTGACCGGAGATCGCCGCGATCACCGGCACGGGGCTTCCCGCCAGCTGGCGGTTTAAGGAAAAAAACAGGCCCCAGAAGGCTTCCACCTGCCGACGGTCCTGGGTAATGAGCTCCGGAACATCCAGGCCACCGCTGAACATCCCGGGCCGGCCGGTGAGAATGATCGCGTGGGCGCCGTCCATGCGGGTCGATTCCAGCGCGGCCAGCAGGCGTTCAACGAGTTCACGATTCAGGGCGTTCGCCGGCGGCCGATCCATGCGGATCTCGGCGACGGCGTCATGAAACTGGATGTGGAGCACGGGAAACTGCAGCCTTCTGGGACGATAAGGTTGGGACGACAAGGTTGGGACGACAGGGTTCAGCCAGCGGGCGGTGACGCCCCGAACAGATAAAAGGTCTCGTTGGGTCCAATGAGGCCGAGATCGGCCCGCGCGCGTTCCTCGACCGCGCCGTCACCCTTGCGAAGCTGGATGACTTCCGCTTCCAGTCGCTGGTTGCGCTGACTGAGCCGGGAATTCTCCGCCGTCTGTCCGCTGATCAGGCTGGCCAGTCGCCCGACTTCCCGGTAACCGTCATCAGATACCCAGAGCTGCAACTGGAGCAACAGCAGCACGACCGACAGCAGCCCGACCCCCGCCCGCATTATCAGAATCTCGCCTCGCATAGTGTCCTGCCCCGCAGTGCTCGCCCGGCGTCAGGCCGGGAGCGGCACCGGAAATGCCGCCGTACCCGCATACTGTGCCTCAGACCCCAGCAATTCTTCAATCCGCAACAGCTGATTGTACTTCGCCGTGCGGTCAGAACGGCAAAGCGAGCCGGTCTTGATCTGTGTCGCGCGGGTCCCGACAGCGATATCGGCAATCGTCGCGTCTTCGGTCTCGCCTGACCGGTGCGAAATAATAGCCGCGTAGCCCGCATCCACTGCCATATCGATGGCCGCCAGCGTTTCGCTGAGCGTGCCAATCTGGTTCGGCTTGATCAGGATGGCATTGGCAATACGGTCGGCGATGCCGCGACTGAGGATCGCTGTGTTGGTGACGAACAAGTCGTCACCAACCAGTTGCACGCGCGATCCCAGCGCTTTGGTCAGCAGCGCCCAACCGGCCCAATCGTCCTCAGCCATGCCGTCCTCGATCGAAATAATCGGGTACTGGGAGGCCAGGCTGGCGAGGTACTCGGCGAAGCGCTCCGGCGAGAATCGCCGCCCTTCCGACTCCAGGTCGTACTCGCCGTCCCGAAACAGCTCGGAGCTGGCCACGTCGAGGCCGAGGTAGATGTCCCTGCCGAGCTTGAAGCCCGCTTTGCCAACTGCCTCGGCAATCGTGTCCAGCGCAGCGGCATTGGACGGCAGGTTGGGCGCAAAGCCGCCTTCGTCGCCCACGGCCGTACCAAGTCCCTTGCCCTTCAGCACGGACTTGAGCGCATGAAATATTTCAGTGCCATGGCGAAGCGCCTCACTAAAAGACGCAGCGCTCACCGGCAACACCATGAATTCCTGAATGTCCACGCTGTTATCCGCGTGCGCCCCGCCATTGATGATGTTCATCATCGGCACGGGCAGGACGGTGCCCGGACCGAGCGTCCGGAACAGCGGCTCACGTTTATCGGCCGCGGCGGCATGCGCAGCAGCGAGTGACACGGCGAGTATGGCGTTGGCCCCCAGGTGCTCCTTGCTGGGCGTGCCATCGAGATCAATCATCTTCCGGTCGAGTGTCTTCTGGTCACGGCCATCAAGGCCGAGCAATTCGCTGCGAATCGCGCCATTGACCATGGCAACCGCGCGCAGCACGCCCTTGCCGAGGTACCGGGCGGGATTCCCATCGCGCAACTCCATCGCCTCGCGGCTGCCGGTCGAGGCGCCTGACGGCACGGCGGCGCGACCCACGGCGCCGCTCTCGAGCCGGACTTCGGCTTCAACCGTGGGATTACCGCGGGAATCAAGGATCTCCCGGCCATGAACGTCGACAATCGCACTCATCAGCTTCTCTTCTCACCAAGTTTCAGTTCGACCAGCGGCTGGCGTTTGACCACCCGATCGATCTCGACCAGGGTCGCAAGCAGGTTTTCCATCAGGTGCAGCGGCCATGCGTTCGGACCGTCGGACAACGCCCGGTCCGGATCCGGGTGCGTTTCCATGAACACGCCAGCCACGCCGGCGGCGACTGCCGCGCGCGCCAGCACCGGCACGAACTCGCGCTGGCCACCCGAGACGTCACCCTTCCCGCCCGGCAGCTGCACCGAATGGGTCGCATCGAACACGACCGGCCGGCCGGTCTCGCGCAGGACCGCCAGCGAGCGCATGTCGGTAACGAGGTTGTTATAGCCAAAGCTGAAACCCCGCTCGCAGACCATGATGCCCGGATTGCCGGTGCTCTCCGCTTTTGCAATGACGTTACTCATCTCCCAGGGCGAAAGAAACTGGCCCTTCTTGATATTGACGGGCTTGCCCTGGCGGGCAACATTGACGATAAAGTTGGTTTGCCGGCAGAGAAACGCCGGCGTCTGCAACACATCCACGACCGCGGCCACTTCCCCGAGCGGCGAATCCTCGTGCACGTCCGTCAGCACCGGAACCCCCAGCTGGCGGCGAACGCTTTCCAGCACCCGCAAGCCCTCCTCTATTCCGGGGCCCCGGTAACTTCCGATCGATGAACGGTTAGCCTTGTCGTAGGAGGACTTGAAAATGAACGGCACGTTGAGCCGCCGGGCGATCTCCCGCAGCTGGCCGGCCGTCTCGACGGCCAGCATTTCGGTTTCAACCACGCACGGTCCCGCAATCAGGAATAACGGCCGGTCAGCGCCGACTTCAACACCGGCCAGCTTCATGCGCGGGCCGCGGCGGGCAGCTCCTGGGCCCGAAACTGACGGGCAGCCCGGATAAAGCCACTGAAAAGCGGATGGCCATCCCGCGGATTGGACTGGAACTCGGGATGAAACTGGCAGGCCAGGAACCAGGGGTGATCGGGCAGCTCAATAATTTCCACCAGGCCATCTATCGAGAAGCCCGAGAACACCATCCCCGCATTACTCATCTGATCCAGGTAATTGTTGTTGAACTCGAACCGGTGGCGGTGGCGCTCGCGGATGATTTCCGTGCCGTAGAGATCGTGAGCCAGCGTCCCCGCTTGCAGCCGGCATTCCTGGGCGCCGAGCCGCATCGTGCCGCCGATACTCGATTTTTCATCCCGCTTCTGCAGGCTGCCGTCCCTGTCCTGCCACTCGGAAATCAGCGCGATGACGGGGTGCGGATTCTGGGCATCGAACTCGG
Source organism: uncultured Chromatiaceae bacterium (assembly GCA_964587605.1). Classification (GTDB taxonomy): domain Bacteria; phylum Pseudomonadota; class Gammaproteobacteria; order Steroidobacterales; genus SHZI01. The sequence continues at coordinate 15,695 of CAZPNN010000371.1, read as the reverse complement.
TACTGTGCGCGCCCTTCAGACCGAGAACGTTCCGCGCAAACTCGATGACGGCGACCTGCAGCCCCAGACAGATGCCGAGGTACGGCACGCCGTTCTCCCGCGCATAACGTGCGGATGCTACCTTGCCTTCGATGCCGCGCTCACCAAATCCGCCCGGGACCAGGATCGCGTCGACGCCTGTCAGGGCGCCAGTGCCGTCCTTTTCAATGTCCTGTGACTCGATGTAGCGGATACGGACCCGCGTCCGGGACTTGAGGCCGGCATGCATCAGCGACTCGGAGAGCGAGATGTAGGAATCCCGCAGGTCGACATACTTGCCGACCATGGCAACGGTCACTTCCGACTCCGGATTCTTGCGGGCCGCAACCACTGCCTCCCATTCCGCCAGGTCGGCCTGGGGCACGGCCAGCCCGAGACGGTCAACGACGATGGAGTCGAAGCCCTGGTTGCGGAGCGCCATCGGCAGTTTGTAAAGGTCATCCACATCGACGGCCGAGATGACGGCACGCTCCTGAACGTTCGTGAACAGGGCGATCTTGCGCCGCTGCTCATCCGGCAACGGCTGCTCGGAGCGGCAGACCAGGATGTCCGGCTGGATGCCGATCGAACGGAGTTCCTTCACCGAGTGCTGGGTCGGCTTGGTATTGATCTCGTCCGACGAGGCGATGTAGGGCACCAGCGTCAGGTGCACGTAGACACAGTTTTGCGGCCCGAGGTCGACCCCCAGTTGCCGGATCGCCTCGAGGAACGGCAGCGATTCGATGTCACCCACGGTCCCGCCGATCTCGACGATACAGACATCGGCATCCCCGGCTCGGAGCCGTATACAGCGCTTGATCTCGTCCGTGACGTGGGGAATGACCTGGACAGTGGCACCGAGATAGTCGCCGCGGCGCTCCTTGGCGATCACACTGCCGTAAATGCGGCCGGTGGTGAAGTTGCTGTTCCGGCCGGTGGTGGTGCGGACAAAGCGCTCGTAGTGGCCCAGGTCGAGATCGGTTTCGGTGCCATCAGCCGTGACGAAGACTTCGCCATGCTGAAAGGGGCTCATCGTGCCGGGATCAACATTGAGATAAGGGTCCAGCTTGATCATGGACACCTTGAGACCACGCGCTTCAAGAATGGCGCCGAGTGAAGCCGCCGTGATGCCCTTGCCCAGCGAGGACACGACGCCACCAGTCACGAAAATGTAGCGCGGCATTATTCCCATCTCCGCCGACTTCGTCGGCCGTTAATCAACTCCAACACAGCGGGACACCTTACCGGCGTTCAGGCTCAGGTAAGGCGGCGCAATGTTCGGGCTTTACTCTCCATCAAGGAGGCAGATGGGGAATAAAAGTTACCAGATAGGCTGCTCCGGGACAATGCGCGGGGCTCACTGAATCGGCGCGTGAAGGGTCCAGTCGATCTCAAAGCCGCTGACTGACGGCCCCGCCGCGGCCCAGTCGGCCGTCCAGAGGTCCGCCACGGCGGCCAGCTTGTTACCGGCAAAGACCAGCGGAACGTGCGATCGCATCCAGGGCACGATGCCGTGGGCCTGAAACAGGTACTTCAGCGTCCGGTGATGCCGGTCGCCGTCGGTGCGCACCCGCTCACCCCCGCTGCGAAACATCACCTTGAGTCCATCGGCAACAATTCCAGGCGCCAGCCCGGCACCGGTCCTTCGGCTGCGACTGAGACTGAGAGTGCCGCGCTGGCCGCCGAGCTCCAGCGTGTCGCCGTTGCACCAGTCGAGCGGGGCGGCATCAGCCACCTCGTCGGGCGCACCAGCATCCAGCAGGTACACGTGCTGGCGGAACCGCCGAATCTCGTGCCCGTCCCAGCGCAAGACCGGTTGTCTGCCCGCGGCAGCCCCCAGCAGCTGCGCCATGCCCTCCCGCAGGCGGCGTTCCGGCGGCACGGCCCAGCCCCGCTCGCGAGCCAGATAACGGACGAGATTGCGCTGCCGCGCCGGGCTACGCGCCCGCAGCCCCGCCAGCGCCAGCCGGTCGCCGGACAGCGCCAGCTCCGCGTCAGCGCGCGCCAGGTCATCCAGCAGTTCCATCGCTTCGGCGGCCAGGGAGGCACTCCGCCCCGCGGCGCGGGCGGCCGCCGGAAAGCGGCGACGGAGAATCGGCGCCACCTCGTGCCGGAGATAGCCCCGGTCGTAGGCCGGATCGGCGTTCATGGGGTCCGTCAGCCAGCTGATACCTTCCGGCTCGAGGATGGCCGTGGCGTAGGCCTGCAGGGCTGCTGCCGGCACGTCGAGGAGCGGCCGGCACAGGCGGCCGGGACCGAACAGGGTGTCGCGGGGAATCCCGGCGAGGCCAGTCACCCCGGAACCGCGGAACAGGTGCAGGAGAACAGTTTCCAGCTGATCGTCGGCGTGGTGTGCCGTCAATAAACGGTCTCCTGGCCGCAGCTGATTTCGCAGGGCGTCGTAGCGGGCCGCGCGAGCCGCGGCCTCAAGCCCCTGACCACTGTCGTTCCGGACAATCACGCGCAGAATGGCATACGGCAGCTCAAGCCTGGTCGCGACATCCGCAGCATGCAACTCCCAGTCCCGGGCCGAGGCCTGGAGCCCGTGATTGACGTGCACGGCACGGAGTTCGAAGCGACGTGAAACCCGGAGCCGGGCCAGCGCGTGCAACAGTACCGTGGAGTCACGGCCGCCACTGAACGCCACACAGAGAACGGCGCCGGAAGGCAGGCCGTGCAGGAGTGCCTGGCTGATGGGGCCGGAATCGGGACGCATGATCTTGCGCCAGAGCGCTCAGTTCTCCCGGTAACTGCCGTATGACCGCAACCGCGCCGACCGGCGCCGCCGCAGCTCGTTGACGTCAAGCGCCTCCAGGTCGCGCAGATGACTGGCGAGCACCCCGCCGACCGTCTCGGCAATGCTGGCCGCATCGCGATGAGCCCCACCCAGCGGCTCGCGAATGACTTCGTCGATGAGCCCCAGTTCGCGAAGTCGCGGGGCCGTGATGCCCATGGCCTCCGCGGCCGTCTCGGCCTTGTCTGCGCTCTTCCACAGGATGCTCGCGCAGCCTTCGGGAGAAATGACACTGTAGACACTGTACTCAAGCATGATCACGCGGTCGGCAACCCCGATGGCGAGAGCACCGCCGGAACCACCCTCGCCGATCACGATGCTGATGATCGGGGTTTTGAGGCGCGACATCTCAAAGAGGTTGTGGGCAATGGCCTCACTCTGGCCGCGCTCCTCGGCACCAATGCCGGGATAGGCCCCCGGTGTGTCGATGAAGGTCACGACAGGCAGGCGAAATTTCTCCGCCAGCTTGAGAAGGCGCAGCGCCTTGCGGTAGCCCTCGGGTTTCGACATGCCGTAGTTGCGGCGCACCCGCTCCTTGGTATCCCGGCCCTTCTGCTGGCCGATAAAGACCGTAGGCTTGCCACCGAGACGCCCCAGCCCCCCGACCATCGCGGGATCATCGGCGTACATCCGGTCGCCATGGAGTTCCTGGAAGTCCGGACTGATCGTCGCGAGATAATCCAGGGTGTAAGGCCGCATCGGATGCCGCGCAATCTGCGCAATCTGCCAGGCCGTGAGACTCGAGAAGATGCTGCGCGTCAGGGCTTCGCTCTTCGACTTGAGTCGGGCGATCTCGTCGCTGACATTAATCTCGGAGTCATCGCCCACGAAACGAAGCTCGTCAATCTTGGCCTCAAGCTCGGCAATCGGCTGTTCGAAGTCCAGAAATTTCAGATCCATGTGAGAACCTTACTACTGGCGCGGACCTTCGTAAACGAACCGGAAGCCATCCAGCCCCACCAGCTCGGACAACCGCTCGCGAAGTTCCCGCGTGGGCCTTACGCACCATTCCTCACCCAGCGCGACCCGCGCCTGCGTGCCATCCGTGCTGTAGTAAAGCGAAACGCTGCACTTGCCGGGACGGTGGCGCTCCATCACGCTTTTCAGCAACTGGGGACTGAGGGAGCGGTCGACATCGGCCCGCCAGCGCAGCAGCAAACCGGTGGCGCGAGACTCCACGATGCGGTCCAGATCGAGGACGTCTTTGGCATTCAGTCGCCAGCCATCCAGGTATTCCTCGAAGCGCAATATTCCGCTGATGGCGACCAGTGAATGCAGGCCCAGCAAGTGACGGAAGCGATCGTAGCCTTCCTGGAAAAAGCCCACCTCCAGCGTTCCGGTACCGTCATCGAGCTCCACGGAAGTCCGTGTGCCGCGCTTGCGGATCGACGCCACGAGACCGGCAATCACCACCTCGCGCCCGCCGCCACGAAACTCACCGGGGGCCGGCGGACGTTCGGCAATGAGCGCCTCGATACTCGACGAACTGATGAACGGTTGATCCGTACGGTACTGATCAAAGGGATGACCGCTCAGATAAAGCCCAAGGCTTTCCCGCTCGGCCTGCAACTTTCGGCCGAAGCCCCAGTCCTGGATCTCCGGCACCGGCTCGTTGGCGGCGGACTGACCGACAACCGCGCCGAACATGTCGTCCTGGCCCACACTGGCCGCCGCCGCCGTCTGCTCGGCGCCGTCCATCGCCGCCGGCAATGCAGCCAGCAGGCTCGGCCGGTTTGGCCCGAAGCAGTCGAAGGCGCCAGCCTTGATCAGGGCCTCAACGGGCCGTCGTCCGAGTTTCTGCCCGCCTGCCCGCAGGCAAAAATCCTGCAGGCCGCGGAAAGGCCCGTCCTCGTTGCGCATGGCCACGATGTGCAGGGCGGCGCCTTGCCCCACACCCTTGATCGCGCCAAGGCCGTAGCGGATTCCGGTTTCCCCCTCCACCTGAAAGGCATAGGCTGAGGCGTTCACTGCAGGTGGCAACACACTGAGATCGAGGACGGTGCACTCGCGCCGCTGGACAATCAGGGCATCCGTGTCGCCCATTTCCGTGGTCATCACGGCCGCCATGAAGGCCGCCGGATGATTCGCCTTTAGCCAGGCCGTCTGGTAGGTCAGCACCGCGTAGGCAGCTGAATGCGATTTGTTAAAGCCGTAGCCTGCAAATTTCTCCATGAGATCGAAGATGTAGGTGGCTTTAGACCGTTCGGTGCCGCGAGCGGCCGCGCGATCGGTGAAGATCGAGCGCTGCTGGGCCATTTCCTCGGCCTTCTTCTTGCCCATCGCCCGACGCAGCAAATCGGCCTCACCCAGCGAGTAGCCCGCCAGGCGCTGCGCAATCTGCATGACCTGCTCCTGGTACAGGATCACGCCGTAGGTGCTGCGAAGAACCGGCTCGAGGTCGGGGTGCAGGTAGTCGATCGGCTGGTCGCGCCCGCCGTGCTTGCGATTGATGAAATCGTCCACCATCCCCGACTGGAGCGGGCCGGGCCGATAGAGGGCCACCAGCGCCACGAGGTCGTCGAAGCTGTCGGGCTGTAACCGCCGGACCAGGTCGCGCATACCACGTGACTCCAGCTGGAAGACGGCTGTCGTCTTGCAGGTGCGCAGCAAGCGAAATGTAACCTGATCATCCATCTGCAACGACGGGACCTCAATCGGCTTTTCGCCGGTCGTGGCCCGTTTGGCGTTGATCGCGCGGGTAGCCCTGTCGATGATCGTCAGCGTCCGCAATCCGAGGAAATCGAATTTCACCAGGCCCGCCGCTTCGACATCATCCTTGTCGAACTGCGTCACGGTGAATTTTTCCCCTTCTACCTGATACAGGGGTGTGAATTCGGTAATGGCACGCGGGGCGATGACAATGCCGCCCGCATGCCGGCCGGCATTGCGCACGAGGCCTTCCAGACGTTTGCCCAGATCAATGACGCCGCGTACGTCTTCATCCTGGTTGTAGAGCTCGCGAAGCTCCGCCTCCTGCGACAAGGCGATCTCGATCGTCATTTCCACGCCCTGCTCATTGGGAATGAGCTTCGCGATGCGGTCGACCAGGCCGTAGGGCTGGCCGAGCACGCGCCCGACGTCGCGCACCACGGCGCGCGCCGCCATCGTCCCGTACGTGATGATCTGCGAGACGCGGTCGCGCCCGTAGCGCTCGCTCACGTAGTCGATGACGCGATCACGACCCTCCATGCAGAAATCGATATCGAAATCCGGCATCGACACCCGCTCGGGATTCAGGAAGCGCTCGAACAGCAGATCGTGGTGAATCGGATCGAGATCGGTGATGCCGAGTACCCAGGCCACCAGTGAGCCTGCCCCGGAGCCGCGCCCGGGACCCACGGGGATCTCGTGCTCACGAGCCCAGCGAATGAAGTCCGCGACAATCAGGAAGTACCCGGCGAATCCCATGCGGCAGATGACATCGAGCTCAGTCGCCAGGCGCTCACCGTAGGCAGCGGCAGGGGCAGCGGCAGGGGTAGCGCCGGGAAACCGTGCCGCCAAGCCCGCGGCCGACTGGCTCCGCAGGTAGCTGTCGGGAGTACTGCCATCGGGAACCGTGTAATCCGGCAGGTGCGTCTCGCCAAGGCTGACCGCAAGGTGACAGCGCCTGGCGATCTCGACCGTATTTTCGAGAGCCTCGGGCAAGTCGGCAAACAGCGCCGACATTTCCGCCGGAGAGCGCAAGTATTGCTGCTCGCTGTACAGTCGCGGTCGGCCAGGATCGGTAAGCACCCGTCCGGTCTGGATACACACCCGCGCTTCGTGCGCGTCGAACTCGTCGGGCGTGAGGAATCGCACGTCGTTGGTCGCCACTACCGGCAAGGCGGCGGCGCATGCGAACTGCACGGCCGCGTGCAGGTAGTCGTCCTCCTGCGTACGGCCCGTGCGCTGCAATTCCACGTAGAAATCGCCGCGAAACCAGGCGCGAAAATCTGCGGCCGTCCGCTCGGCCCGCTCTGTGGCGCCGGTCAGAAGGCTGCGCCCAAGCACGCCATCGCGACCACCTGACAGAGCGATGAGCCCGTCGGCCGTCTCCTCGTTCAACCAGCCCGGGTGCAGCTGCGGCTGGCCGGCCTGCTGGCCCTCCAGCCACGACCGGGTCAGGAGCCGGGAGAGATTCCGGTAGCCGGTCAGGTTCCGGCACAGGAGCACCAGTCGCGCTGGTTCCTGTCGGTCAGCTGAGCCCTTGTCGGCACTGCCCGCGTACCAGACCTCGGCGCCCACGATCGGCTGGACGCCGGCCGCCAGGGCGGCACGATAGAACTTCACCAGGCCAAAGAGGTTGCCCTGATCGGTCATCGCCACGGCGGGCATACCCACTGCGGCGGCGGCTGCCACCAGGTCGGGTACGCGCACAACGCTGTCTACCAGCGAGTATTCGGTGTGCACGTGCAGGTGCACGAAACCTGGCGTCCGGCCCGTTTCGTATCGCGACGTCATGACTTGTGCGTGGCAGCGGGCATGGCCGCTCGCACGGGGCCAAAACTGCGGCGGTGGGCCGGGCACGGCCCCAGCGCGATCAGCGCCGAGCGATGCTGTGTCGTCGGATAGCCCTTGTGCCGGTCAAAGCCATAGCCCGGGTAGGACAAATGCAGGCACTCCATCACAGCATCCCGGTGCACCTTGGCAAGAATCGAGGCAGCCGCGATCGCCGGGCGAAGACGGTCGCCACCGACGACGGTTTCGATGGCTCCCGGGAAACCAGGCAGGCTCGGCGCCCGGTTACCATCGACTTCCACGCGCACCGGCGCCCGTGTCAGGCCGGCAAAAGCGCGCTGCATGGCCAGCAGCGTCGCCTGCAGGATATTCAGTTCATCGATCTCCTCCCGGGATGCCTCACCGACCGCCCACTCCAGGGCCTCGTGGCGGACGCGGCTCGCCGCGACACTACGCTGGGACGGGCTGAGCTCCTTGGAGTCCCGGACGCCGGCAATCGTCTGGTTCATTCGCAGCAGCACCACCGCGGCCACGACGGGCCCTGCCAGCGGGCCACGCCCCGCCTCGTCGATGCCAGCAACGGTATCGATAGCAACAGTCACGGCAGGATGGGGTCATGGGACATGGGGTACCCGATTATACGAAGGCGCCAGCATGCCGAGCACAACTTCCGCTGCGCGTTCGCTCGCCTGGCACCGCAGTGTGGTTCCCAGCGCGTCGAATCGTTGCCGGAGCCGCTCCCGGTCCGCCGGCGACTTAAGCCAGCGCAGCAGCTCGGCACCCAGTGCCGCCGGAGTCGCCTCAGACTGCAACAATTCCGGTACCAACCGCTCGCCGGCCAACAGATTGGGTAGCGCAAAGTGCTCGACCTGCACGAGCCGCAGGGACTTGAGCACTGTGTAGGTGAGCGGCGCAAATCGATAGGCCACCACCATGGGCCGGTTGATCAGCATCGCCTCGAGCGTCGCCGTGCCGGAGGCCAACAGCACCACGTCGCCGGCAGCCATGGCCGTCTGCGACTGACCCTCGATGACGTGCAGATTGACGCCGCCGGTAGCCGCAGGACTCCAGAGCCCGGCAAAGCGGCTCCGCAATGCCGGGGTCGCCATCGGCACGACGACAGTGAGACCCGGTACGCGGGCACTGAGCCAGGCCACTGTCTCTGCGAAAAGGGGCCCGAGCCGTTCAAGCTCACCCGCGCGACTGCCCGGCAGTACGGCCACCACCGGCCCGGCCAATGGCAGGCCCAGGGCCCGCCGCGCGCTGGCGGGATCGGGACTTGCCGGCAGGTCATCGGCCAGCGGATGCCCGATAAAGGTCGCCGGCACGTTGTGCCGGCGAAGGAAGTCCACCTCAAACGGCAGGAGACAGAGCACGTGATCGCAGGCTGCACGCAGGACCCGAACTCGCCCCGGACGCCAGGCCCACACTGATGGCGACACGTAGTGCACGGTCTTGAGTCCAGTTGGACGAACCCGCCGCTCAACCCGCAGATTGAAGTCCGGCGCATCAATTCCGATATACAGGTCCGGCGGATCGGCCAGCAGGCGGCGTTCGAGACTCCGCAGGATGCGGCGCAGCCGCGGCAGGTGCCTGACCACCTCGGCCAGGCCCATGACTGCCAGCTCCTCGCTCCCGACCCAGACGTCGCAACCGGCGCCCGCCATGGCCGGACCGCCAATACCGGCAAACTGGACGTCAGGGCGGCGCTCCCGCACGGCGCGGATGAGCCCGGCGCCGAGTCGGTCACCCGAGATTTCGCCGGCCACAATGGCAATGCGCGGCATGAGCGCCGTCAGCGAATCAGGCTGCGTTCAGAATTGTCGATGAAGTCAACGAGAATTTGCAGCTCCACCTGCGTCTCCGCGAGCGCCGCCAGGCGCGCCCGCGCCTCTGTCAGCTGGAGCTGCTCACGATAAAGAATCCGGTAGGCCTCCTTCAGGTTCCGCAACTGGTCGGCCGTAAAGCCACGGCGCTTCAGACCTTCGCTGTTGATTCCGTGCGGTGCCGTCGGTTGGCCGGCCACCATGATGTACGGCGGCACGTCGCGCGTCACGGCGGCAAAGCCACCGAGAAAACTGTGCGCACCCAGGCGGCAGAACTGATGGACGGCAGTAAAACCACTGCAAATGACATGGTCATCGACACGCACATGGCCAGCCAGCGTGGTGTTATTGGAAAAAATGACGTCATTCCCCACCACGCAATCGTGCGCGACGTGCACGTAGGCCATGATCCAGTTGTCGTTGCCGATGCGGGTAACGCCCCCGCCCTGGGCGGTACCCCGATTAATGGTGCAGAACTCGCGAAAGGTATTGCGGTCGCCAATCTCCAGTTTTGTGGGCTCGCCGTTGTACTTCTTGTCCTGGGGATCCTCGCCGATCGACGCAAACTGGAAGATGCGGTTGTCGCGGCCTATCGTTGCCTGGCCCTTCACGACGGCGTGCGCGCCCACCGTGGATCCGGCACCGATACGCACCCCCGTACCGATCACGGCATAGGGCCCAACACTGACGGCAGTATCGAGCTCGGCGCCGGGGGCGACAATGGCCGTCGGGTGTATGTCTGTCACTGGCCGATTGATCCCGACCTGATTGATTCCGAGAGGCGCTTTTCCAGAGTCCGCAAGCGCCGGGCCAGCTCATCCAGCTGGCTGAAACGCGCCATGTTCTTTCGCCAGCGCTGAAGCTGGTCGGCCGGCGTCCCGCCGCCGGCGTAGGCGCCCGCGGAACGAATGGAACCCGTCACGTTGGTGCCACCAGCGATGACTACGTCGTCCACAACTACGATGTGCCCGGCAAAGCCGGCCTTGCCCCCGACCGTGCATCGGGCGCCGATCGTGGCGCTGCCGGCAATACCCGTCTGCGCCGCGATTACCGTGTGTTCCCCAATGCGAACATTGTGCCCCACCTGTATCTGGTTATCGAGCTTCACGCCGTTGCCAATGATGGTGTCATCGATGGCGCCACGGTCAATCGTCGTGTGTGCGCCAATCTCCACGTCGTCACCAACAACCACACTGCCCAGCTGCGGAACCTTGACGTAGCCACCCTCCCGTTCCCGGGCAAAACCGAAACCATCGGAGCCGAGCACCACGCCCGAGTGCAACACACAACGCAGGCCGATTCGAACATCCGGATATAGTGTGACGCCTGGCATCAGCCGTGAGTCAGCCCCGATCATGCTACGGTCCCCGATTACGGTATGCGGGCCAAGGAAGACCCGTTCACCAAGCACGACATAGTCCCCGATAACAACACCGGGGCCGATCTCGCAGGACAGCGGGATCGTTGCGCCCGCACCCAGGACAGCAGTCGGGTGCACGCCCGGTACTGGCGGAGAATCCGGATGCAGCTCTGAAGCCACGCGGGCGAAAACCACGTAAGGATCACGGGTAATGAGCGCAGCAACCGGACAGTCGGCCGCATCCCCGGGAGCCAGGATGACGGCGGCGGCCCGGGTGCTGGCTAACTGGTTTCTATAGGTTGAATTGGCGAGAAACGTCAGTGCACGATTGTCGGCACCTGCAAGCGTCGCGACTCGCTCGACGACCCGATCGGGATCGCCGCGCAGCTCGCAGCCATAGCGCACTGCCAGCAGGCCCAGACTGACGCCCATTTCAATACCTTCCACGATCCGGCCAAACCCCGGAAGCCGGGAGCATTGCCCGGCCAGGCCGGACAGCCTGCTCGGGGCTTCACGGGCCCGTTATCGAGCGCCAGTCTGGCTCTGCAGTGCCTGCAGGACCTGGGCGGTCACATCCAGCGTCTGGCTGACATAGAGCCCGTCACTAACGATGAGGTCATATCCGCCCTGCTTGGCAAAGCCTTCTATTTCCCGCAGCACGTCGATGCGCAGCTTCCCGAGCTCCTCGTTCTTGCGGTTATTGAGATCTTCCCGCAATTCCTCGATCTGGCGCGCCAGATCGCGCTCGTCCTTGCGCAACTCGTTCTCGGTGTTGCGTCGCTCGTCCGCACCCATGACGGCGCCGTCCTTCTGGAACTTGTCGGCGCGCTCCTTGAAGGCCTTCTGTTTCGCCTGAAGATCCCGCTGACGCGGGGCAAACTCACTCTCCAGAGCACGATTCGCGGCGTTAGCCTGCGGCGACTCGATCAGCAGTCTTTGTACATTTACAAATCCGATCTTTGGTGTCTTGGCGGCCTGTGCCTGCGCAATCGCCGGCATGAGCAGCGCGGCGGCACCCGCCAGGACGAAAATCTGACTCAATTTCTTCACGTGTAACATTTCTTTGCCCTTGTCTGAATCTGCAAGCCGTACCTAGAAGGCACCACCGATGGAAAACTGGAACCGCTCCGTATCGTCGCCGTAGAGGAGGCTGGTGCCATCCTCCGCGTTAAGCGGGAAAGCATAGCTGAACCGGAACATGCCCAGTGGAGCCAGCCACTGTGCCGCGATACCGAATGACTGCTTCAGATCGCCGCTATCGAAATCATACTCGATCGGATTGAGGTTTGACTTGTCATAGAACTGGACGTCCCCGAGGGAAAACACATTACCAATGTCATAGAAGAGGGAAAAACGCGCCTTGGCCTGCCACTTTTCGGGCATCGGCAGGAGAAATTCGGCCTGGCCGGCCATAAGGGTGTCGCCGCCATACGGATTGCCAAAGTCGTCCTTAGGTCCCAGGCTGTTTTCCCGGAAGCCGCGAACCGTGTCCGGCCCGCCGCCGAAGTAGTTCTTGTAGGGCGGCAGGGACGTGGTGTCACCCAACGAGTCGCCATACCCCAGGTCCAGGTTGAACAGCAGTGTGGCCCAGCGGTTTATCGGCCAATATTGCTGGTAGTTGTAGTTGATCGTGTAGTACTCGACGTCGCTGCCGGGAACCGTGGTGTTCGCGACCAGCCGGTGACGGGCGCCGCGGTCCGCGAACAGCGCGCGATTTCTGCTGTCGAAGACCCAGCCCGCCAGGAGCTCAAATGTGTCGAAGTCGGTGGTGTAGATGGCTCCGCCATTTACAAAACTTGTCGAACTGTCGCCGTTGTTCCGCACCCACTGCTGGGCCTGACGGCTGCTGAAACTGTCGGAAAGCAATTCCGCGCTTTGCCACGTTCCACCAAAAATCAGGCGCTGGAACTCTGTCACGGGATAGCTGTACTCCACCGAGGAGGACAGCGTCTTCGTGGAAAAATCCGACGCATCTGACGTGAACTGGGTGATGTCCCGGTAGGCAATGCTGATGGTGCGGCTGACCTCATTGATCGTGGTGTATGGGTCTGTAACGGCAAAACTGTAGACGGTCTGGAACTGCCCGGAACTGATATCAGCCTGAATCCGGTTGCCACTACCCATGAAGTTGGTGTGAATGAAGTTGCCATTCAGGATCAGCTTCTGCGACTCCGAGTAACCGACGCCACCACCGAACTGCCCGGGCAACCCCTCCGTAATATCAAAATCGAGGTCGACCAGATCGGGCGTCCCGGGAACCGGATTGGTGGTTTCCTCCACCTTCTCGATATAGGGCAGGCGCTGCAGACGGATCTTCGACCGCTCCAGGCGGCTGTTGGACAGATAGCCACCCTCAAACTGCCGCATCTCGCGCCTGAACACCTCATCGTTTACCGACGACGTGCCATTGAAGTTGATTCGCCGCACGTAGACGCGATTCTTGGGCTCAACGTACAGGGTGACCGCCGCCGTCTTTGCCTCACGATCAAGTTCTGGCACCGGCTCGACCGTGGCGAAGGCATAGCCCTCCTCCGACAGCCGCAAACGGATCAGGTCGGCACTCTGGGTAATCAGGCGCTGCGAATACGTCTGGCCAGGCTTCACCTGAACAAAGGCGTTTAGCTGCGCCTCCGGCAACACCAGGTCGCCGCCGAGGCGCACGTCACTGACCTTGTAGCGCTCGCCTTCTACCAGATTGATGGTAATAAACATGTCGCGCTTGTCGGGCGATATTGCCACCTGGGTGGACTCGACGCCAAAGTCCGCGAAGCCGCGATCCATATAGTAGGAACGCAGCTTCTCGAGATCTCCGGAGAGCGCTTCACGGGAATACCGGTCGTCCTGCCGGATCCACGACAGCCATGTCGGTGTCTTCAGCTCAAAGCGCTCGAGCAGATCCTCGTCACTAAAGTTTTCATTTCCGACCAGGTTGATCTGGCGAATCCGGGCCCGGTCGCCTTCATTGATCGTAATGGCGATTTCGACCTTGTTGTCCGGCAAGTCCTTGACCTCGGCCTTGATGGACGCAGCATATTTTCCACGACTGAAATACTGGTCGATCAGGGATTGCTCGACTTCATCGAGGACGGACTGATTGAACGTGCGGCCCTTTTTCAGCCCGATCCGGGCAAGGGGCTCCTGCAGATCCTCGGTCTTTATGTCCTTGTTGCCAGTAATGGTGAAATCCGCGATCGAGGGCCGCTCGGCAACGGCAACCACCAATGTGCCGTTGTCCCACCGGATTTCAACGTCGCGGAAGAATCCGGTTCCGTAGACAGCGCGGATGGCTTCGCGGATCCGGCTTTCGTCGATGCGATCGCCGATGTTTACCGGCAAATAGTTGAAAACCGTACCCTCGGCAATGCGCTGCAGGCCTTCGACGCGGATACTGCGCACGACGAGCGCCGTCTGCTGCGCAATTGCGCCTGGCGGGACTGCCAGGAAAACAGTCACCAGAAGGAAGACAAACAGGCTGCGTACGGGAACTGAAAGCGCCACTCGAAAATGCATGAGGCACTCAGCCGAGCAGTCGGGAAAGATCGTTGTAGAAGGCAAAGCTCATCAGTACCAGCAGAAACGCTATCCCGATCTGCTGGCCTATCGCCTGGGTGCGCTCCGACAACGGTCCGCCCTTAAAGGCTTCCGCCACCGTGTAAATGATCTGGCCACCGTCCAGCATCGGTATCGGCAAGAGGTTGAGCACGCCAAGACTGATGCTGACGATAGCGAGAAAGCTCAGGAATGCCGACGGTCCAATTGTGGCACTGAGCCCTGCGTATTGAGCAATGTTGATCGGCCCGCTGATATTCTTTGGCGACACGTCTCCCGTGACCATGCGCCAGATCATCCGCAGCGTCAGTGCGCTCATTTCCCAGGTCTTGGCTGTGGCCCTGAGAACGGCCTGGACAAAGTCGTAGCGCTCCTCGGAGCGCATTCCGGCGAACAAGTCCTCAGGCAGGTTTACGGCTGCACCAATGCGGCCGATCCGGCCCTCATCAGACGGCACTGACCCCACCTCGACGACAACCCGTTGCTCGAGTTCTCCGCGGCGGACCGTCACGTCCAGCCTCTCGCCAGGCCGCGACCGCACGACATCCACCCACTCCGCCCACGTCGCAATGGGTCTGCCATCGGCCAGCAGAATGCGGTCGCCCGGCCTAAAGCCGGCTTCTTCTGCCGGACCACCCGGCGTCAGTTCGCCAATTACGGGCTCGGGTTGTGGCGACCAGGGCTTGAGGCCCAGCTTGATGAACAGCGCGCCCGGTTCCGTCAACTCTGATTCCCGGCCGGCCGTGCGCATCGTCACGGCCCGCTCCTGCCCCGAAGCGTCGCTAACGGCGAGCCGGATCTCGCCGTTAGCCAGCATCCCGTCGAGCATGCCGAGGGTGGCCGACTCCCAGGTGAGTACTACCCGGTCGCCAACGGCGACGATGGTGTCCCCCTCTCGCAGCCCGGCCGTCGCGGCCAGGGATCCTGCCTCGACAGCACCCACGACGGGCTTCATGCCGGGCACACCGCTCATGAACATGATGGTGTAGGCAACGATTGCGAACAGCAAATTAAAGGCTGGTCCGGCCAACAGGATCGCGATTCTCGCCATCGCAGACTGCCGGTTGAAGGCCCGTCCCCGCTCGGCAAATGTCACCGCACAATCGCGCTCGTCGAGAAGCTTGACGTAGCCTCCAAGCGGAATTGCAGACAAGCAGTACTCGGTCTGGTCCGGCCCTGCGCGCCGGGACCACAGCACGCGGCCAAAGCCGATGGAATAACGGAGAATCTTCACGCCAAGGGAACGGGCGACGATGTAATGCCCGTACTCGTGGATCGCCACGAGGAGCCCAATGGCGGCCACGAAAGCCAGCGCCGAAGTGAGGATTTGCGACATGGCGCGAATCTTAAGGCATTACGCGCGAGCTTGCCTTCGCGACCTCGCCAGGATGGATCGGACCGGCCAGGCGACGCAGCACGTGGAACCAGCCGGTCATCCCGGCAAAACCCCGAGCCACGACAACGCCAGCGCAAACGTTGGCAGTGCTGCCGTGATGCTGTCGAGGCGATCGAGTACCCCGCCGTGACCAGGAAACAGGTGGCCACTGTCCTTCAGGCCCACACTGCGCTTGAACATGCTCTCGGTCAGATCGCCGACAACCGACAGAACAGCAATGCCCAGGCCGATCGGCGCCATGAAGGCCATCGGCAGGCCAAGGATGATGCTGCCGGCGGCAGCCACCAGCCCTGAAAGCACTACGCCACCGATGAG
>CAZPNN010000370.1:0-2765 GCA_964587605.1 uncultured Chromatiaceae bacterium | reverse complement strand
TGATAGCCGGCGGTTTCGAGTTGCAGTCGCAGTTGTTCGGGGCGCAGTTTCTGGCCGGTCGCCAGCGTGACGCTGTAGGCGCCGATGTAGCGGATGGGCGCAACCCGCGGCAACAGCGTGGATGAGGCGACGAGCAGGGTGTCGATGCGCCCGGCGGCCACGTCGCGAAGCACGGTCAGGCGGCGGGAAATCAGGTCCTGATGCGGGCTGAACGTGTCGTAGGAGAGGACCTCGCTGTCGGGGAACAGGGCGATACGCTGAGTGTCACCCGCAAAGTAGCGCAGTTCTGCTTCAAGCGACTCGGCGCGCGCAACCGTCGGCACGATGATCAGCCAGAATTCCGCGTGTGCCGGCCGCAGCGCCGCCAGTCCCAGTGCATGGCCGCAGGCCGCCAGCCCCGCCCAGTCGCGGCGACCGCCGGGGGCGGAGGGCAGGGGCAGTGGCAGCGGAAGCAGGGCTTGAAAAGGGCGCGCGATGCCGGTCATAAGGACCCGCTCTCCAGCGGGCCCGGCATTATCCCACCGTTAGCGCCGGAGCGGGGTCTAGTGTCGGACCGAATGCAGGACGTGGTCGTATTCGAAGAACACGACAAAGTCGGGGTAGTCCCAGCGCGTGATCGGTGGCTTGCCAACGGCACTGGAACGGTTGCCGGGCGCACCAAAACGCGCCTCGACACTGGCCATGCTGCTGCCCCGGGCTGGCCGCTCGCCGGCTGTTGGCTGGGCAGCCATCACGCCTTCGAGCAGCAAGGTGTCGGCCTCCGCGATTCCGGCACCCCACAGGGCGGTGGCGAGAGTCAGGGCGATAACGAGGGTCCGTGGTGCAAAAGCCATGCTAACCTCTCCGTGGGTTTGCGCTGTCGAATATAACACTCGGTCTTCTGTCATAAAAACCACGTATCTCATGGACTTGGCTGGAGAAATGCGCTACCCGTCACGGTCCTGCCGGGCAGTGCCATAGCCCATGTTGCGTCCTGCTACGGTCTGGATTGCCCTGCGTTACCTTAGCGCGCAGCGCGCCAACCAGTTCGCCTCCCTGGTCGCTCTGGCCTCGGTCGTTGGCGTGGCCTTGGGCGTGGCGGCCCTGATCGTTGTGCTGTCCGTGATGAACGGCTTTGAGAACGAGTTGCGCTCGCGCCTCGTGGCCATCACCGGTCACGCGGCGATCCTGACCGGGAATGGCGAACCGGCCTGGAGAGACATCCTGGCTGATGTGGCGGATGCGCCGGGTGTGCTGTCGGCGTCTCCCTATATTGAACTGGAGGCGATGGTGGCCCTGGGCGGTGAGTTGTCCGGCGCTGTAATCGAAGGGGTCGATCCCGTTCGTGGTGCACCGATCGCTGGCCTGGCCGGTGCCCTGCGCAGCGGTTCCCTGGCCGATCTCAAGACCGGCTCGTGGCGCACGCTGCTGGGCCGCTCGCTGGCGGCGCGTCTCGGTGTTGAACGTGGTGACACCGTTCGGGTGCTGGTGCCGGTTCGGGATGAGAGTGGTCGCGTGATATCCAGGTTGCGGGAGCTGACCGTCGTTGGTGTCTTCGAAGTGGGCGTCAGGGATCACGATGCCGTGCGCATGCTCGTGAGTCTCGGCGACGCCGCGGTGCTGGCCGGACTGCGCGACAACGTAACCGGCATACGACTGCAGACCAGCGACATCTTTGCCGCGCCGCGCATTCTGGATCAGTGGCTGGCGGGCTGGGTGGCGCGCGGCCGGCCGGCTCCCGCCACTACCGACTGGACGCGTGACAACGCAACCTACTTCCGTGCCGTACGCATCGAGAAGACAATGATGACGCTGCTTCTCTCCCTGATTGTCGCCGTAGCGGCCTTCAATATCGTGGCCACGCTGGTGATGGTCGTGACCGACAAGCGACCGAGCATCGCCATCCTCCGCACGCTGGGCTTTTCCCGGGGGGCAGTGGTCCGGATGTTTGCGCTTCAGGGAATTCTGATCGGCTGGGCCGGGGTGCTGACGGGCATCGCCGGCGGTGCCCTTCTGGCGACCAACATCGGGACGGTTGCCCCGGCGCTGGAGCGGCTGTTCGGTTTCGAGTTCATGCCGGCGGATGTGTACTACCTCACGTCGCTACCCGCAGACCTGAAGGCCAGCGACATCTTCTGGGTCGGCTTCATCGCCCTGGCAGTGACGGCCTGCGCCACGATTTATCCGGCGCTGCGGGCCGCCGCCGTGGCGCCGGCCGAAGTCCTGCGCTACGAGTAAGGTTGCCGCTGGCATGTTGCGTCCTTATGAACTCGCGATCGCGCTCCGGTACGTCCGGTCGCGCAACAAAAACCGGTTTATCTCCTTTATCTCCGTTATTTCAATGGCGGGTATTGCGCTGGCCGTTGCCGTGCTGATCATGGTCCTGTCTGTCATGAACGGCTTTGAATCGGAAGTTCGCAACCGGATTCTCCAGATCGTCGCCCATGGTTCGATCACCGGCCTTGATGGACGAATCAGTGACTGGCAGTCGCTGGCTGCCGTCGCCGGGCAGGACCCGGACGTCAGATCCGTTGCCCGGTTCGTGGATGGTCAGGCGATGCTCGTGGGACCGGTCGAGATCCGCGGCGTGCAGGTGCGCGGGGTGGATCCGGTAACCGAACTACAGACGTCCGCCCTTGGCACACTGATGGTGGATGGCGCCCTGGAGGCGCTGGAGCCTGGTGGCTTTGGCATCGTCATCGGGCGCACGCTGGCGGAACAGCTCGGCGTGACCGTCGGGGACTCCGTCATCATGCTGGTGTCACAGGGAATCACCACGCCAGCCG
>CAZPNN010000369.1:0-12884 GCA_964587605.1 uncultured Chromatiaceae bacterium | reverse complement strand
CTTCTTCGCCCGCAGGCCGGGCTTGTAGACGTAGAACTCATCGGGGTTCACGGCGCCCTGGACGACGGTCTCGCCGAGGCCCCAGGAGGCGGTGATGAACACGACGTCGCGGAAACCGGACTCCGTATCGAGCGTGAACATCACGCCACTCGCACCCAGATCCGACCGGACCATGTACTGCACGCCCGCTGAGAGTGCCACGAGCTTGTGGTCAAATTTGTGGTGCACGCGGGAGGAAATGGCGCGGTCGTTGTAGAGCGACGCGAAGACGTGGTGAACCGCTTCCAGCAGGCGCGGCAGTCCGCGGATATTCAGGAAGGTTTCCTGTTGTCCGGCAAACGAGGCCTCTGGAAGATCTTCGGCCGTCGCTGACGACCGGACGGCAACGGCGAGTTCACCCGTGTGGCCCCTAGCCATGGTTTTCCACGCGGCGGTGATCTGTTCCACCAGCGTGACAGGTAGCGGGGTGTCGAGAATCCAGTGGCGGATCTGGCTGCCGCAACGGCCCAGCTGTTCGACATTGGCGACATCAAGGCCGGACAACTCCCTGTCGATCCGGTCGGCCAGCCCCCCTTGCGCCAGGAACTGGCGGTAGGCGTCAGCAGTCGTAGCGAAGCCGTCCGGCACCCGCAAGCCGAGTTCCGACAGCTGGCCCAGTAATTCGCCGAGCGAGGCATTCTTGCCGCCGACCTGATGCACGTCCGTCATCCGGAGCGAGCGCAGGGGAATCACACAAGGGTCCAAGTTGCCTCCAATGTCCCGACCGGCCATGATCCAGCCTGTTGTTGAGCCAGTTAATTCACCGCCGATAACGGAGCCTCAGCAAGGGCAGGACCGGGTATGAATCGACGCGTCGTGTTTTTTCTGTCAGACCAGACAGGGGTGACCGCCGAAACGCTCGGCCGCAGCCTGTTAACCCAGTTTGAAGACTACGAATTTGATCAGGTGACTGTGCCATTTATCGATTCGGTTGACAAGGCAGACGAGGCCGTTCACCGCATCAACGCCGCGGCCAGTGAGACCGGTACCCGGCCAATCATCTTCAACACCCTTGTGCATGACGAAATCAGGGAGCGCTTTGCCGGAGTCAACGGCTTGTTGCTGGATCTCTTCGCTACATTCCTTGTCCCGCTGGAGCAGGAGCTGCTTACCCGTTCGTCACACACAGTAGGCCGCGCTCACGGCATCAAGGACGCTGGCACGTACGACAAGCGCATTGAGGCAACAAACTTTGCACTCACCAATGACGATGGCACGCGTACCAGCGACTATGACCAGGCGGACGTGATCCTGCTCGGGGTGTCCCGTTCGGGAAAAACGCCGACGTGCCTCTACCTGGCTTTGACCTACGGCGTGTTCGCGGCGAATTATCCTCTCTCGGAAGACGAGTTTGAGACGGGGCGGTTGCCACGCAGTCTCGAGGCCCACAGGGCCAAGCTCTTTGGCCTCAGCATCTCGCCGGAACGTCTGCAGCAGATTCGTCGCGAGCGTCGGCCGGATGGGCGGTACTCGTCAATCGAGCAGGTGCGCTACGAATTGCGCGGTGCGGAGGCGCTGTTTCGTCGTTACCAGATCGGTTGGGTCGACACCACGGGATTCTCCATTGAGGAGATAGCCAGCAAGATTCTCAGCAGTACCGGGATCGAGCGCCGGGTTCGGCCCTGAGTCTGCAGGGTTTTTGTGGCTTTCAGATCATGCCGCTCGGGCCCTCGAGGCCGGTGTGATGTTTTATCCGGGCAATCTGCGCGGCCAGCTGGCCGAGGTGCCCGATAGCCGCGGAGGTTGGCTGGGCTATCCCTGCCGTGGTGGTCACATGCTGTTCCAGATAAACCCGCAGCGTCGCGCCCGCAGTGTCTGTGCCGGACAGCCGGTAGACGATCCGGGCGCCATTGCTGAAGATCAGGCGCACGCCCTGCCGGGGTGATTCGCTCGCATCCACGGGGTCCCGGTAGTGAAAATCGTCGGCGGTTTCGATTGTTCCGCCCGCCGGATCGGTGCCGCGCAACGCCGGGAGTAGCGCGCGCAGGGCCTCCATGAGTTCCACCGCGCGGCCCGCATCGTCCACGGCATAGTCCCAGCGCTGATAGTGGTGACGGCCGAATTGCCGCCAGTGGCCCTGAAGGATTTCGGGCAAGGGCCGGCCGTCCAGGGCCAGCAGGTTGAGCCAGAAGAGCACTGCCCACAGTCCGTCCTTCTCGCGGCAGTGGGCCGAGCTGGTACCGAAGCTCTCCTCGCCACACAGGCCAATTCGGCCAGCGTCCAGCAGGTTGCAGAAAAATCGCCAGCCGGTCGGTGTTTCGTAGCAGGGGAGGCCCAGGCTGGCGGCGACCACATCGAGCGCGCGGCTGGTCGGCATCGAGCGTGCGACGCCGGGAATCCCGGCCCGATAGCCGGGGATGCGGGTGATATTGGCGAGCATTACGGCGACGCTGTCACACGGCGATACAAAGGTGCGCGGCCCGAGGATCATGTTGCGGTCGCCGTCGCCATCAGAGGCAGCAAGGAGATCCGGTGCGTCCGCAGCCAGGGATTCCTGCACCAGTCCTGCCGCGTCGATGGGGTTAGGGTCGGGATGCAGGCCGCCGAAGTCCGGTAGCGGCACTTCGTGAAGCAATGAATCCGGTGAAGCGCCCAGCCGGTCGACCAAAATGCGGCGGGCGTAGGGTCCTGTGACGGCGTGCATGGCATCGAAACGCAGCCGTCGACCGCCGCGCAGCCAGGCGGCCATACGGTCGAAATCGAAGAGCGACTCCATCAACCGGGCGTAATCGGCCACGGGGTCGACGACCTCCACGCGCAGGCCGGAAAACTCGGTCAGGCCGATCCGGCTTAAGTCGACTGGCGGCAGTTCGGTTCGCCGGTATCCGGTCTGGCGCTGAGTCACGCCGTACACTTCGTCCGTAACGTGTTCCGGCGCCTGGCCTCCAGTCGGAGTATTGAACTTGAGGCCAAAATCACCGGCGGGGCCCCCGGGGTTGTGGCTGGCCGTCAGGATAAATCCCGCGGCTGCCTGCCGCTGGCGGATCAGGTGCGAGGCTGCAGGCGTCGACAGCAGGCCGTTCTGGCCCACAACAATTTCACGCACGCCGTTGGCGACGGCCACGGCCATCAGGCGCTGGATTGCTTCGCTGTTGAAGTAGCGGCCATCGCCGCCGATCACCAGCCGTGCGCCCTCGGGCAACTGCAGGGTCGTGAACACAGCCTGCGAAAACATCTCCAGGTAATGGGGTGCGGTGAATACGCTGACCTTTTTGCGAAGGCCAGCGGTGCCGGGGCGCTGATCCGCGAAAGGCGGACAACTGACATAAATACTTTCAAGCGTGGACAAGATCACAGACCCCGACTGGTAATCGTTTACTGTTGATGGCTGAACGGTTTGACGGAAAGTGTGCACGACCCCCTGTGCTATAGTCCAAACGTGCTTGCAGACAGCTATATTGTTCCACAATGCAGCGCCGAACCGCGTAGTCTCGGCGCGCTCATGGCATTGTATGAAGGTAACTTCATCAAGCTCACTGCGCTGGCGCCAGCATTGATTGAGTCACCGGCCAACGAGCCCAGCGTGTCCCGATCACCCCGCGATTTCGACCTGCATCTCTGCGTGGATGCGGTAACACGTTACACCGTGGATTTTCGGCTGACTTACCTATTCGAGGATTTTGCCGGCCTGTCGGCCGATCCCGACCTGCACCTGCGTATGTACCTCGATGCCCGCATGGTGGAGGTCATCAGCTGGTCCATTTCGCACCGCCACGCGATCTTGCGGCAGCTGGCCGCCACGAGTGCCCGCGAGCTTGATCGGCGGTGGTCCCGGAACATCATGCTGGGCAAATGGCTGGACTACCTCGGTGACATGGGCCATACCTTTCGCCAATGACATGCGGGGTGTGACATTCGGGGTGTGACGTGTGTCACGCGCCTGCCTGCCTGGGCCGCCCGGCCTCTGGCAATTGTCGATTGCTTCACCGGCGAATAGTCCGTATTTCGTTAACTTCGTCGGGTGCTAGTCCTTGTCCGGCAATTCTTCGGCCGCCGCAAGCCGGTCGCTGACGACCAGCTCCTTCGCCTGTTCTGGAATCGCGCCGAGCTCAAACGCGAGTTTGGCAAGGTCCAGCGCGAGCGGGAGCGGATGATTGACCAGTTGCGGCAGCAGGAGGGTGCAGTTCTTCGCGCCCAGCAGAGGCTCGATCAGCTTGAAGGCCTGCTGGCCGACCCGGAACGCGCGGCCAATGCGGCCGTCTTTTTCCAGCTCCGTGGCATCTGGGCGTATGGCAGGCGGCGCCTGGCCCGCCTCGTCCGCGATCTCAGTTTCCGTCAGCAGGAGCGGGAGGGGCAGCGTGAAGCCGGACGGTTTGAGGAGCATCGACAGGCCGCCCTGACGGCAATCGAGCAGCGACTCCTTCCGCTTGAGGAACGGCGGGCGCTGCTGGACAGCGAACTGACCGCGGTCCGTGCCAGGCGCTTCGAGCGCACCGGGTTCTGGAACTACTTTGCACGGCACCGCCTGGACGCTGACCAGGCCACGCTGGTGGCTGCCCGGACAGCGGTGGACGAGCAGATTGAGCGTTACGAGCGGGCCCGTAACGAGAAGCTAAAGGAGAAGGCCGCCGTGCCCGACGTCATCGGTGTCGAGGGTCAGCGCCTCGTCAACCTGTCCGTCATCGCGCTGGCCCAGGAGTTGCTGCTGGTCTTCAGGGAGCATGATGTAGCGGCGCAGGCCCGTGACGCGTCGTTGCGCCAGGTCGGCGAGGCGAGCTACGGCCGTATTGAGGCCTGCCGGGACCTGAGTCAGAAGATCGAGAGTGTCCTGCACAAAGTGGAAGGCATGGACGAACTTGCGGGCCGGGTTCGTCGACGTGCAGAGTATCTGCGCTCGATCGTGAGTTATCGTCGCGACAGTGACACTTCGCCAGCACCGGATAGCCTGGTGTCCATCCCGGTGGAGCTGACGGCGGAGGGTAACGTGCGGCCAGCCGGAGCGGAGGAGGTGCAGGTCAATGTGCTCGCCGACGAGTACTGGGACATCTACACCGTCTTGCTGAACTAGCCGGGCGACATGCCCCCCGGGGCCGGTTTTTAGGGCGGTTGCCGTGGTCGTCTGCGTCAGTCCTTGACGGGCACCGGGGCGTCGCCGGACTGCGCCTGGGTTAACAGCGCGCGACCGGACGCACCGATCCGCGAGAACTCAAGTGCCATGCTGGCTGCCGTCTCCAGCAGGGGGTCCGGCTGGTCTTCAGGCTTCAGTTTCTCGATCGAATCCACAGCGGTCAGGCCGCGAGCCGATCGCCAGGCGTTTTCACGCTCCAGCTGGGCCTTCTGCAACTGCTCGCGTTCGCGCTTGCGTGCCTCAAGGTTCAACGAGACCTGCTCCTGGGCGCGAATTTCCCCTGTCGCCGCGATGTCTGCCGCCAGGTACTGCATGTCGGGATTTCTCGCGAGCGTGGTGCTTTCGAAGCGTGTGAGCTCCGTAATGGCGGTATCCAGCGGCTGACTGGCCTCGAAGCGCGTGGCCGCAATCTGATCCCAGGGAAGCGCGCGATCACGGCTGCTCTCGCCGATCTTGCTTGAGTCGATGGCGGAGGGCAGCGTGATGTCCGGCATGACCCCCTTGTGCTGGGTACTGCCACCATTCACCCGGTAGAACTTGCCCATGGTCAGGGTCAGCTGGCCGAGACCGGGTTCAGGAGCGCTGCGTGAGGGCGAATACTGGTCGAGGTCGTACAGGTTCTGGACGGTGCCCTTGCCGAAGGTCTGCTGGCCGATCACCAACCCGCGATGGTAGTCCTGAATCGCGGCGGCAAAAATCTCCGAGGCCGATGCACTGAAGCGGTCCACGAGCACCACTAGCGGGCCGCTGTAGGCCACCGCGGGTTCGGGATCATCGAGTACCTCGATCTCGCCGTTGGTGTGGCGAAGCTGGACAACCGGACCCTGGTCGATGAACAGGCCGGTGAGCGATGTGGCCTCCGTCAGATGCCCGCCACCATTGCCTCGCAGGTCGAGCACGAGGCCTGCAATCTTTTCCTTGCGAAGCTCACCCAGCAAGCGGCGGACATCGCGGGTGGTGCTGATGTAGTCCTTTTCGCCCCGATTCCGCGCGTCGTAGTCCTGATAGAAGCTCGGCACGAAGATAACGCCAATGTTGACCGTCTCACCGTTCTGCTCGATCGGCATGACCTGTTTTCTGGCCGCCTGCTCCTCGAGCTTGATCTTGTCGCGGGTCAGTTCGAGGGTGGTTTCCTGTGAGCCGGGCAGGGCATCTCCCGCCAGAATCTGCAGCTTGACCTTGCTGCCGCTCGGGCCGCGTATCAGTTGGACGACTTCGTCGAGCTGCCAGCCGACGACATCGACCATTTCGCCCTTATTGCCCTGGCCTACGGCCGTAATCCGGTCCGTGGCTTTCAGCCGGCCGTCGATGGCGGCCGGGCCGCCGGGAATCACATTCATGACCTGGACAAAGTCCTCGTCCAGTTGCAGGGAGGCGCCGATCCCCTGATAGGACAGGCTCATCTGGATCCGGTATTCCTCCGACTGCCGGGGTGACAGGTAGTTGGAGTGCGGGTCGAGCGTCCGTGCAAACGAATTCATGAAGGTTTCGAAGACGTCGTCGCTGTCGAGTTCGTTGGTCCGGTCCAGCACGCGCTGGTAGCGCTTGCGGAGGATGTCAGCGGCCTCTTTCCAGTCCTTGTCGGCCAGCATCAGGCTGAGCGCGTCGTTCTTCACGCGCCGACGCCACAGGTCCTGCAATTCGGCGGGTGTTTCTGCCCAGGGCAGCTTTTCGCGGCCGAAGACATAGTCCTCGTTCACCGTGAAATCGGGTTCCTTGTCGAGCAGGCTGATGGCATGGCTAATGTTCTGCTGGGCCCGGAGCCGGTAGAGCCGGAAGATATCGAATACCGGTTCCATATCGCCGCTTCGCAGGGAGTCGTCGAGTGAGTTCTTGTAGCGGGCGAAGTAGGCGATGTCGGACTGCAGGAAATAGTGCCGGTTGCCGTCCAGGGTTTCGAGGTAGGTCTTCAGGGTGGCGTCAGACAGCGCGTCGTCGACGGTGAGGCGCGAGTAATGGGCGCGCTGCACGAAACGCGTGACCATGCGCGCCACCTGCCGTTCGCGGGAGGTGGTTTCGAGAACTGAGGGGACTACCGGCGCGGCCTGTTTCGCCAGCACGGGCACGGAGGGTCCCAGGCCGATGCTGAGGACGCCGAGCAGCGCAAGCAGGTGCGCGGAGTTCCGGGGTCTGTTGCGTGAAATGTTCATGTCTGGTGTCGACTTTGCGGGTAAGCGGCATTACGAGCGAAGGATTTGCCTAGGCTAGACTTGGGTCCGGAATCAGGCAAGTACAAGGTCCGGAGCGGTATGCAGCCTTTGACAGTCATCCTCGGCATTGTGCTCGGTAGCGTGTTCTCGATAGCGTTTGGTCTTTCCATCGTCTTTCTGATATTCGCTCTGCGGCAAGGTCAGGATTCGCGGTACGCGCTGGAACTTCCCGAACTCGCCACGGCTACCATCCTGTTCTCTCTCGTCTCAGTGGTGTCGGCGCTGTCCTTCCTGGGCTCGTTGCGCGGGACTGCCTGGCGACACTGGGCGGCGCTCGGGCTGGCCGCGGCACTCACGGGCGTCGGCTCGTACTATTGGCCGGGCTGACTTATTGGCCTGACGGGGTCGGGCCTTTTACTTGCACCGACTATACGAGAGCGCCTGGTCGACCGGCAGGCAACCTGACATAAAGGTGCAAGTAGAGTCTCAAAGTACTGAAAAACTTAAGAAAGCAGTCGCCTTGAGAGGCGGACGACAAGATACCAGACAATCGCGATCAGGATCGGTGACAGCAGCAGCCACCAGGCCAGCACTTCGCCACCCGCAGCGGCCGAGTAAATGCTGTCCAGGTAGTCGGTGAGACCCAGCTTGCCTTCGTAGGCGCCGATTACCCGTTTCCCCGCGACATAGCCGGCGATGGGCAGCGCCAGGCCGCCCATCAGGGCCAGTCCAAGGACGGTCAGCAGGGAGCGGAGTACGGAGGCGAAGCCAGTTTGCACCGGGCTAGTGTCCCATTCCGGCGCGAGTCAGGAAAGGAGGGCGGTCAATCCAGGCCGGTCAATCCAGGCCGGGCAGGGCCGCTGGCGCCAGGGCGCGGGACGGCTTGCCGATGATCGTGCGGGCTGCGGCGCGCAGGGTGCCGGGATCAGCCGGCTTCTTTGCTCGAAGCAGGCCATTGACCACGGTGGCGACGGACTGTTTCCCCTTGCTGGCCTGCTGCAATTCCGCGTCGAGGTCGTGGAATATCGTTACCGCCCGGGCCGTGACCGCGCCTTTGGACGACTTTGTGCGCAGGCTTTTCACCGGGCCGCCCCGGCGGCGAAAGCTCGCAATTGCAGCGTCGTAGCGAAGCTCGGAAATCGTGCCGGAATCCTTGAGGGCACGCAGCGACAGGAATTCGGCCAGCCCTTCGTCGATCCAGTCCTGGTCACGCGGTGTTTCCAGATCCATAAGCAGGACGTGAACCATTTCGTGCACGATCGTGCTGGTGCCGTTCTCGCTGATCAGTGGCCGCTGCGCATGCACGAAAATGGAGTTGGGCGCAGACAAGGCGCCCAGCCACATCGGCTCTGCCGCAGCCACGATGTTGATGTGCCGCGGACCCGTAGCCCCGCCAAGCGCCGGCACGAGCTGCGGAATCGTCCAGCGGAGGAGGCCGAGCATGGCGATGCGCTCCATCCGCAGGCCGCGCGGCGCGGTCACGCTGAATCTGATGTTCCCGATGTGGTCCCGGCGGGTGCCGAGCTCGCCGGCGGCGATCCAGCCGATCGGCCGGGGCAGGCGGCCTCCGGGGTTGTGGATCGGCCGGTGGCCAAGTCCATCAGACAGGTACGGCGGAACCAGTGACCAGTCCTTCGGCAGTCCGACGGACAGCTCGCCCCTGAGCGTACTGCCCTTGACGCGCCGCCAGGAGCGGATGGGGAAGGCGTTCTCGCCACGGAACAGCGCGAAGCGCTCACCGACCCACGCGTCATTACCGGTCGAATTCCTGCTTTCCCGGCCGTGACTGAGCGCGACCCGGTAGCGAAGCGTTCCGCCGCCGGTTGGCGGCGACCAGCGAACCACGCCCTTGTCCACCGTAATCTGGCCGTCGCCGCTGAAGTTCTGCGCACGGCTGCTGTTCAGTACGATTTCGCGAAGTGCATCGTCGCCTTGCCGTACGACGATGCGGGCTGCTGCCAGGGACTTTCCGGCGCTAACGTCCAGCTCGAAGCGAAGCAGGACTTCAGCCGCGAATGCCGGCGGCTGCGCGAGCAGGCCGGCGAGACACAACAGGGCAACGCGGAGCGGGAAAGAAGAGGGCCTCAGGATGGCCCCTCCTGCACGATGAACTGCCGCAATTCACGCGCCAGACTCTTGCAGGCAGCGGTTTGCGTACGAGCTATGAAGGGCAGCGGCACAATCAATGCGGGCACCATCGACGTGCCGTGCACGTCCGTACTGACGGCGCCGGCGTGCTCGGTTTTCTTGAGGTCCCAGACCGTGGCTTCGTAGGAGCCGTCGTTCTCCCACCAGACGAGGCCGAAGCAGGCGCCTCCTGTCGGGCCGGCGGCGCAACTCATTCCGCCACCACCCGACGTTTCCTCCGTGCTGCCCTTGACCAGGACCAGGTAACGGACGCCGCGCTTCGTGATGCGCTCGGCAACTCCAGGTCGCATGAGAAGTTCGGGCAGCGCCTCGATGCTTTGGGGCATCGTGCGCGGCTCGAACCACGGAAACAGCTCGTCCCGGAAGAGTTGGGAGGGATAGACATTCAGTGCATCCCGCCCGCCGTCCAGCTCGTCGTTGACGCAATCGAGGAAGCCGGACTCCGTCTTGTTGCCGCTGTGATAGCTGGTGGCGAAAACAACGACAGACTCATCGTCGCTGATGCCGGTGGCGGTGTTCTTGGACTCCTCGACGCGCGACGTCACGCAACCGGATCCCGTCAGGGCGACGAGCAACAGGAGCCCGGCCCGACCGGCAAGCCGACACGGGATTGATAGTTGTTCAGGGCGACTTGGCATCCGAGGCCTCCTCCGGCACTACGCCGCGGGCCCGCGCTTCTGTGGCGAAGCCCACCGCGATCGTCGTGGCCGCATCCCGCAGTGCCAGGATGGTGGCCTGCTCCATCGAACGAGCCGGCCTGAGTGCGGCGGCATCGCTTTCGCCGTACGCGTTCACATTCCAGGCGGTAAGCAGTGCGCCATCGGGCCGGAATACGCTGACAGTGTAGCGTATCCAGACAGAGTACTGCTTCGTGGCCGACTGGCTGGGCAGTGAGAATTCGAAGGCGGCGATCGAGGGCTCGATGATGGCGTCGAAGGCCTCAGCCGCGCTGCCGGTTGGCCGCGAGTCAACTCGCGTTGCACTGCGGAACAGCCGCCGCGAGACACTTTCGAACAAGGCCACGTTGGCCTTGCCGAGGGCGATGTCCCACTGGGTGTCGCCGGGGACGTCTTCCCGGTAGTGGTAGCCGGCAAACTCGTCGGTGAAATGCAGCGCCACATCGAGTGGCAGGGGTTCCACCAGGGGTTCAGGGAAGGTGCTGGGGACGGTCAGTGCCTGGTCGCAGCCGGTGATGAGCGGCAGCAGCAGGGACGCGACCATGATGGGGTGCCGGAAATGCCGGGAATCTGTCATGGCCCCGAAGGCAGAATTTTCAAGACGGGCCTCTCAAGATGAATGGGCCGTGGCTTCGTCGGCCTCGTCGAAGGCGTCGCGCCGCTCGGCAAAACCGACCGGGTCGGGATGAATGATGATTTCGCAGCCCGGATAGACGTCATCGATCCAGTCCTCCACTTCGTCGAGGATCCGGTGGGTTTCGATCAGGGAGGTGCCGGGTTCCAGTTCGAGGTGAAACTGCACGATATAGCCGGCGCCGCCGTGCCGGGTGCGCAGGTCGTGAAAGCCCAGCACCTTGGCGTGCCTCGTGGCCAGGTCGCGGATGCGCTCGCGGTCCGCGTCCGGAATCTCGCGGTCCAGCAGGATGTCGAGCGACTTCGCGGCGATCTGCCAGGCGCCGTGCACCAGAAATACGGCCACCCCGAGTCCGATAGCCGGGTCTACCCAAGGTTGTCCCGTGTAGGTGGTAATGGCGACCCCCGCAACCACGGCGAGATTGAGCGCAAGGTCGGTCTTGTAGTGCATGGCATCGGCAGCGATCGCCACCGAGCCGGTTTCGCGGCTGACGTAACGCTGCCAGCTGACCAGTGCGAGTGTGATGATCGTGGAGGCAATAATGACCGCCATGCCGGCTACTGGCTGCTCAATCGGCATCGGGCTCATCAGCCGGCTCACCGCTTCATTGCCGACAAAGACCCCCGAGCCGCTGATGATCAGCGCCTGGAGGAGGGCGGCGAGCCCCTCGGCCTTGCCGTGCCCGAAGCGATGGGTGAGATCCGGGGGCCGCAGTGAATAGCGCACCGCCCAGAAGGTCAGCAG
This sequence comes from uncultured Chromatiaceae bacterium, assembly GCA_964587605.1. Lineage (GTDB taxonomy): Bacteria > Pseudomonadota > Gammaproteobacteria > Steroidobacterales > SHZI01. The sequence goes on along the minus strand of CAZPNN010000369.1, from coordinate 1,424 downwards.
TGAGGCGAATACGTCCAGGAAGGAGTCGGCAAGGGAACTCAGCACGGAGACGGAGTGGGTGGCCTGCCAGGCCCAGGTCTTCACTGCCACCAGGCTGACGGCGACAGCGACCGATGCGTACGTGGCCGAGCGGAGCAGCGTGGCTCGTCGCAGCGCGGTGGCTTTCTTGGACGACCTGAGCATGACCGCAGTTTAACCTGAGAGTGCCACCAGGCCGGCGCCGCCCGGCCGTCCCTTTAACATGGCTGCGCGCCAATCAACCCGCTACTATCGCGGGCCTCATGTCCCCGGCCGATGTCCTGCAGATTCTTGCCATGGCGGCCGTGTGGGGTGGCTCATTCCTGTTCCTGCGCGTCGCGACGCCCGATTTTGGCCCCGTGCCGCTGATTGCAATTCGCGTGGGGGTGTCGGCCCTGTTCCTGCTGCCCGTGTTACTGACCAGGCCCGCCTGGCGCGCGGAGTTCCGGCAGAACGTCGGCAAACTGTTTGTGCTCGGCCTGGTCAACGCGGCAATCCCGTTCCCGTTGTTTGCGTATTCGACGCTGTTCGTTACGGCCGGGTTTGCTTCCATCATCAATGCAACGGCACCGTTGTTCGCCGCGCTGGTTGCCGGCCTGTGGCTGCGGGACCGGATCACGACCGGCGGCCTCATTGGCCTGGGTATCGGCTTTGCGGGCGTGCTGCTCCTGGTTGGCGGCCTGCCGGACATCAAGCCCGGTGCCTTGCTGGCGATTGCGGGTGCGCTGTTTGCCTCATTCCTCTATGGCATTTCCGCCAGCTTCGTGAAAAAACACCTGGGGAGCGTGAACACCTGGGTCACGACCACGGGCAGCTTCGGCTTTGCGGCGCTGCTGCTCTTGCCGCTGGCGGTGGCGCAGTGGCCGGCGGCCAGCCCGGCGTCGACGTCGTGGGTCGCAGCGACCGTGCTCGCGGTGGCGTGCACGGCGATTCCGAACATCTACTACTTCAGGCTCGTGCTGCGTGTCGGGCCTGGCAAGGCAATGTCGGTGGCGTTCCTGATCCCGGTGTTCGGCATGCTGTGGGGCGCTCTCGTGCTGGGTGAGCAGGTGACGTCCGGAATGCTGCTGGGCTGCGCGGTGATTCTGCTCGGCACCTCGCTGGTGGTCGGGATGACTGGCAAGCGCCTGGGTTGGTCTGAGCCCCCGTCCGCGGGCTAGCCTCCTGCCACTGGCACCTACGCTGCGACACGGCTGAGCGTTCGGGTCGTGACCACCACGCGAATGGTGTCGCAACAAGCCTCTCGTCGTTGCTGGACGCAACCGTCGTTTATGTCAAGCGAGCCGTTGCACCCGCATTGCAACTGTCCGTATAGTCCAAATCCAAGAAGGAACGGGCAAACCAGGTGCGAGCCTGGGACGCAAAGCCACGGGTCTTATGACTCTTCCGGCGATGAATAACCGGAG
>CAZPNN010000368.1:0-2791 GCA_964587605.1 uncultured Chromatiaceae bacterium | reverse complement strand
CGGTGACAGCCCGAGATCGAACTGGGCAGACTGGCGCGTGTAGCGCACGAGAGCCTGCACGTAGTCGAGCAGGGCGTCGGACAGGAACAGCGCCCGCGCCGCCGTTCGGAGCGCAGACAGGCCTGCAACGTCGGTGATGGGACGCAGGTCACCGAGCAGCGACCGGCGATCATCGCCTTTCAGGAGTTTGCGCTCGAGCGCCTCGCCGGGGTAACCGAGGCCGATGCGCATCAGAAAGCGGTCGAGCTGGGATTCGGGCAGGGGGAAGGTGCCGGTCTGGTGCAGCGGGTTCTGGGTCGCGATCACGAAGAAGGGGGCGGGCAGCGTGTGGGTGTGCCCGTCCAGCGTGACCTGATGCTCCTCCATCGCTTCGAGTAGCGCGCTCTGGGCCTTGGGCGTGGCGCGGTTGATCTCGTCGGCGAGCACCACGTGCGCAAAGACCGGTCCGGGATGAAAACGGAACGTGGAGGTGGCCTGTTCGAAGATGGACATGCCGACGATATCCGCCGGCAGCATGTCGCTGGTGAACTGGATGCGGCGGAACGACAGGCCGAGCACGCCGGCCAGTGAGCGGGCCAGCAGCGTCTTGCCGACGCCCGGGACATCCTCAATGAGCAGGTGCCCGCCGGCCAGCAGGCAGGCTACAGCCAGCCGGATCTCGGTCTGCTTGCCCAGGATCACCCGGCCAATTTCTGACCCGGCCTGATCGGCCAGGTGACGAGCGTTGTGCAGCTCGTCCTTGCCGGTCAGTGCCGTGACGTTAGCCACCATGCTGCGTTCCACTTAAAGGGTGTTGCGGTCCGAAGATACCATGGCATCTTGCCGGAACCCCACGCGCCGAATCGGGAACTGCGGCACAGATTTGGCCCGGTGGCGCGGCGGGGCGTCGTAAACTCCCGCTTGAATCAGGCGGGGTCATCGGGGCCGTGCGCAGCGAGGAGTTTTCCATCATGAGCTTTAGCGAACGCTTTTATTCACGCCGGGGGTTGCTGGTGGTCGCCGCCTTGCTCGCCATGCCAGTAGCCGGCGCGCAGAGTCCAGCACCCGAGCGCACGGTGCTGATCACCGGTGCCAACCGGGGCATCGGTCTCGAGTTCGTGAAACAGTACGCCGAGCGCGGCTGGCGGGTCATTGCCACCACCCGCGATCCGGCCTCGGCGGACCAACTGAAGGCCTTCGCGGCCGAGCGCAAAAATATTCTGATCGAGCGCCTGGATCTCCTCGATCATCCGGGGATCGACGCGCTGGCAAAGAAATACTCGGGTCAGCCGATCGACGTGCTGATCAACAACGCCGGCCTGATGCAGGGCCCCGACCGGGGGCAGATGGTCGGCACGATCGACTACGCGGAGTTCGACCGCTTCTACCGGACCAATGCCATGGGGCCGCTGAAAGTCTCGGAGGCTTTCTATCCCCACGTGAAGGCGGGCAACCTCAAGGTCATGGCGGCCCTGACCACCGGCAAGGGCAAGCGGGGCATTCCCGTGCCGGGCTTTACGCTCTACAAGACCAGCAAGGCGGCCCTCGACTCAATACAGCAGGAGATCGCGATACGCTGGAAAAATCAGGGCATCAAGGTGGTTACGCTGAATCCCGGTCGGGTGCTGACGCACGGCGAGCCGGCGAGTCCGGGGCAGTCGACCGTAAAGGTAGAGGACAGCATCCGCGGCATGCTTGGCGTGATCGACCAGCTGACGAAGGAGCAGAGCGGGCAGACGATTTCGTGGGACGGGGAGCGTCTCGAGTAGGAACAGGGCATCAGCTGGGTGCGCGGCACCATGTCAATACATTAGTATTGACGATAATCAGAAGCCCGCCTATTCTAGTCCCCCATGAGCGACAGTCCCAAGACCGCCCAGCTGCAGATCCGGGTTTCCACCGCGGAGAAGGCCGCGATCCAGCGAGCCGCCCGTCGCGCCGGCATGGACATGTCGTCCTTTGTGCTGGGCCGGCTGCTGCCCCCGACGGGGGCACGTTTCCAGGAACTGACGGCAGCCTGCGGGCAGGAGGAGGCTCTCGGCCGGTTTGCACTGGCCGAACTGAACTCCTTTCTTGCCGGTCTCGCCGGTGGCGAACTCCGGGACGCGGTGCTGGCGGCGCCAACGGCCCGCCTTGGCGCGATTCAGGCCAACTACATCGCGGCCATGGTGGAGTACGCGTGCGCGAGGCGGGGCATCGAGGTGCCCGCGTGGACTGGCCGGATCGCGCCGCTGGCCAGTCCGTTCTTTGGCTCCCAGCTTGCGAGCCTGCGGCTCTACCTGCTGACGCACTCGCCGCCGCCATTCCGGCGCCGCAATATCTTCATCGATGCCAGCATCGGCGCGCGGGTCTGAAATGGCGGCCCTCACAGTGGCTGACCTGCGGCGCCTCTTCGGCCTGCTGAACGAGGAGTTGGGCAAGGCCGGTACCGAAGGCGAACTGTTCCTGGTGGGCGGCGCCGTGATGTGCCTGGCCTACGCCGCGCGGCCATCCACCGAGGACGTGGACGGCCTGTTTCGGCCGGCACGGCAGGTGCGCGAGGCCGCCGCCCGGGTGGCGCAGCGTGCGGGTTTGCAGCCCGACTGGCTGAACGACGGCGTTAAGGGCTTTCTCAGTGAACGCGGCGAGTTCAGCCCGTTCCTGGAGCTCGATCACCTGCGGGTCATGGTGGCGCAGCCCGGGTACCTGCTGGCGATGAAGTGCCTGGCGATGCGGATCGGTGCGGAGTTCCACGACGAGGACGACGTTCGCTACCTGCTGCGTCACCTGAATATCGCGGCCTTCGACGACGCCGTACAAACCATCACTCGCT
>CAZPNN010000367.1:0-8475 GCA_964587605.1 uncultured Chromatiaceae bacterium | reverse complement strand
ATGCCGACGACCGGATTTATTTTCTATCCTGGCGGGGAAGTCGCTCCCGAAGGCTATTCGGAGCCACTGCTGCTCATCGCGGCAGCCGGGTATCTGGTGGTCAACGTGCCGATGCCGCTGGACCTGGCAGTCCTCGCGCCGGACCGCGCCGATTCCGTGATGGCCGCGTACCCGGAGATTAAACGCTGGGTGATCGGCGGCCACTCGCTCGGCGGGGCCATGGCGGCCCGCTACGTGGCGCAGCATCCGGGCCGAATGGCCGGGTTGCTGCTGTGGGACGCCTATGCCGATACGAACGACGACCTGTCGGGCCAGAAGTTGCTCGTCCGGCAGCTTCACAGACTGGAGCCCGACGGACAGGTACCTGCCAAATACCGGGAGACCCGCGGTTTGCTACCCGCGAATGCGGAGGTGGTGCAGCTGGCCGGCGCAAGCCACATAAACTATGGGCGCTTCATTCCCGCTCAGCGATTCCGCGAAGCGCCACCAGCGACGATCCCCATCGAGCTGCAGCACGAGCAAATCGTGGCTGCAAGCATCGAATTTCTCGCGCATGTGACCGCGGTAACCCCCTAGGCGTCAGCCGCCCCGTAGCCGAGCACGACCTTAAGTTCAACGAAATCGGCCAGGCCGAACTCGCCCCACTCGCGGCCGTTACCGGATTGCTTGAAGCCGCCAAACGGCGCGTTTAACGACATGTCGGCGCCGTTGATGTGCACCATGCCCGCGCGAATCTGGCCGGCAGCCCGACGCGCAACCGCCGGATCAGTCGCCCAGACGTAGGCGGCCAGGCCGTAGGGCGTGTCGTTGGCAATGCGGATGGCGTCGGCCTCGGTGTCGTACGGCAGGATCGAAAGGACCGGGCCGAAGATTTCTTCACGGGCGATCGTCATGTCGTTGCGCACGCCTGCGAAGATCGTCGGGCGCACGTAGAAACCCCGGGTCAGGCCAGGCTTCAGGCCGGACTTCAGGCCGGCCGGACGCCCTTCCCCGCCCGTCACCAGCGTCGCGCCGTCGGCGATGCCGGCGCGGATCAGGCGCTGGATCTTGTCGAACTGCAGCTGGCTGACCACGGGGCCGAGCCGCGTGGCCGGGTCCTGCGGGTCGCCCACGGTCATCCCCTCGGCGACTTCCTTCGCCAGGGCTACCGCCTTGTCATGCAGGCGGGCTGGCACCAGCATGCGCGTGGGTGCATTGCAGGACTGGCCACTGTTGCTGAAGCAGTCGGCCACGCCCCAGCGCACGGCCACCTCCAGGATCTGCTCATCGAGTATCACCAGCGGCGACTTGCCACCCAGCTCCTGGTGGACGCGTTTCACGGTGTCGGCGCCTGCCTTGGCGACCGCGATGCCGGCGCGGGTCGAGCCGGTGAAGGACACCATGTCCACCTCGGGATGGCTTGCCATCGGCTGCCCGACACCGGGTCCGTCGCCGTGCACCAGGTTGAAGACGCCCTTGGGCACGCCCGCCTCGTGCATGACCTCGGCAAACACCGTGGCCGACAGCGGCGCAATCTCGCTGGGCTTCAGCACCATCGTGCAACCGGCGGCGAGTGCCGGTGCGACCTTGCAGGCAATCTGGTTCATCGGCCAGTTCCAGGGTGTGATGAAGGCGCAGACGCCGACGGGCTCACGGATCAGCCGCAGGCCCTCGCGATCCTCTGTGAAGGGAAAGGTCTCCAGTACCTCGCGGATGGTTTCCAGGTGGCCGAGGCCAAGCCCGGCCTGCGCGCGCCGGGCAAAAGCCAGTGGCGCGCCCATTTCGTCGGAAATGGCCTGGGCGATGTCATCGTGGCGACGCTGGTAGGCCGCGATCACGCGGTCGATCAGGGCCATCCGCTCCGGGATCGTGCTGGTCGAATAGTCCGGGAACGCACGGCGCGCCGCCGTGACGGCGCAATCGACATCGGCGGCACTGCCCAGCGAGATCGTGCCAATCGGCTCGCCGGTGGCCGGATTGATCACCGGGCAGTCGCGGGCCGTCTGCGGGCTTACCCAGGCGCCATCGATATAGAATTGCCGATTGTCGTACATGACTCTCAAACTCCCGATGCTACGCAAACTGATTATCGCCGGACTGGCCGTCGCCGTGCTGGTCGTTTTCTTCGCCTTCGATCTCGGCGAGCGGGTAAATTTCCAGGCCCTGCTGGACGCGCTGGAGTCCATCCGCCTGCGGGCCCGGGCCGAGCCCCTGCTGTCCGGGGGACTGTTCTTCTGCCTGTACGTGCTCATGGCGTCGCTGAGCCTGCCGGGGGCGTTCATCCTGACCCCGGCCGCGGGCGTGATCTTCGGCACGCTGGTTGGCACTGTCTGGGTGTCGCTTGCCAGCTCGATCGGAGCAACGGTCAGCTTCCTGATCGCCCGGTACCTGTTGCGCAACCTGTTCGAGAAACGCTTCAGTGGCGTCACCGAGCGCGTGAATCGCGGTATTCGCGAGGAAGGCGCCTACTACCTCTTCGGGCTAAGGCTCGTGCCGATATTTCCGTTCTTCGCGATCAACCCCGTCATGGGCCTCACCCGGCTGCCGACGTGGACCTTCTACTGGGTGAGCCAGGTCGGCATGCTGCCCGCCACGATTATCTACGTAAACGCCGGCGCCCAGCTGGGCCACATCGAATCCGTCAGTGGTGTGCTGTCGCCGGAACTGCTGGGATCGCTTGCCCTGCTCGGCATTTTTCCGTTCATTGCCCGGCGCGCGGCGAGCTGGCTTCAGGGGCGGCGCCTGTACTCACGCTTCGAGCGCCCGCAGCACTTTGATGCCAATCTGATCGTGATCGGCGCCGGCTCGGCGGGGCTCGTGACCGCGTACGTGGCCGCCGCGGCGCGCGCGAAAGTGGTGCTCATCGAAGCCGACCGGATGGGCGGCGACTGCCTGAACACCGGGTGTGTCCCCAGCAAGGCGCTGATCCGCGCCGGCCGGGTCGCCGCGCTGGCCCGGCGGGCCGACGAGTTCGGGCTGTCAGCGACAGCCCCGTCCACGGACTTTCCGCGGGTCATGGCGCGCGTACGCCGGGTGATCGAGCACATCGAGCCGCACGACTCCGTCGAGCGGTACACAGCGCTCGGCGTGGAATGTGTGCGCGGCAGGGCGCGGCTCACCTCGCCCTGGAGCGTCACGGTCGGTGATCACCACATCACGGCACGCAGCATCGTGCTGGCGACCGGCGGTGAGCCGGCGCTGCCGCGTATTCCGGGGCTGCGGGACGTGCCCCACGTGACCTCGGACAGTGTGTGGGAACTGGCGGATCTTCCCTTAAGGCTGCTCGTGCTCGGCGGCGGCCCGATCGGCTGTGAACTGGCCCAGGCCTTTCGCAATCTCGGCAGCGAGGTCACGCTGGTCGAGTTGCTGCCCGGCCTGTTGTCCCGCGAAGAAGACGAGGCCGGTGCCCTGCTCACCGAAGTCTTCACCGAATCCGGCATCCGCGTCCTGACCGGCTGGACAGCCGAATCCTTCCAGCGCCAGCCCGACGGTGGCCGCCTGCGGTGCGTACGGGGCGAGGAATCGCAGGAACTTGCTTTCGACATGGCGCTGATTGCCGTTGGCCGCAAGGCCCGCACCGCCGACCTCGGCCTTGAGGATTTAGGCATCAGCCTGAATCCCGATGGCACGGTGAGCGTCAATGAATACCTGCAGACCCGCCTGCCAAACATCTACGCCTGCGGCGATGTTGCGGGGCCCTGGCAACTGACGCACGTCGCCGCCCACCAGGCCTGGTACTGCGCCATGAATGCGTTGTGGGGCCGCTTCTGGCGGTTCCGCGCCGACTACTCGGTGCTGCCAGCAACCGTGTACACGGAGCCGGAAGTGGCGCGGGTCGGGATGACCGAAGCCGAGGCGATCGCCACGGGCCAGCCCGTGGAGACCGTACACTACGACCTCCGTGACCTCGACCGGGCCATCACCGATGGCGAGGCACGTGGCTTTGTGAAGGTGGTTACCCCGCGCGGCAGCGACCGGATCCTCGGCGCGACGGTCGTCGGCGCCCATGCCGGCGAAACCATCAGCGAGTTTGTGCTGGCGATGCGCCACGGACTCGGCCTGCGCAAGATCCTCGGCACCGTGCACAGTTACCCGACGCTGGCCGAAGCGAACAAGTTTGCAGCGGGTGCCTGGCAACGGCGCCACCTCCCGGCGCGCCTGCTCGATCTGGCCGCCTGGCTCAACCGCCGGCACCGCGGCTGAACGCCGCGCCCGGGCGCTGGTCAGAACCCCGGGCGAACGCGACAATGTCGACCATGCAGCCACACGCTGAAACACTGCCACACGCCGCGGAGGTCATCACCACGCGCGGCCTGACCCGCAGTTTCCCGATGGGCGACACGGTGATCCGGGCGCTTCAGGGGCTGGATGTGACAATTTGCCGCGGCGAGTACGTCGCCGTCATGGGCCCATCGGGCTCCGGCAAATCCACACTGATGAACATCATCGGCTGCCTCGACCGGCCGGACAGCGGCGAGTACTGGCTGAACGGCACGCCAGTCGCCGCGCTCAGTGACCGACAACTCGCCGCCCTGCGCAACCGCGAAATCGGTTTCATCTTTCAGACCTTCAACCTGCTGGCGCGCGCCGACGCCCTGCATAATGTCGAACTGCCGCTGATCTACGCGGGCGTGAACCGCCGCGAGCGTGTCGCACGGGCCCGCCAGGCTCTCGAACACGTCGGCCTCAGCGATCGCGTTCGCCACCGGCCCTCCGAATTGTCCGGCGGCCAGCGCCAGCGCGTGGCCGTCGCCCGGGCCCTGGTAACCAGGCCGAGTCTGCTGCTGGCGGATGAACCCACGGGCAACCTCGACTCGGCCACAGCGGAAGACATCCTGGCCCTGTTTGCCGAACTGCATGCTGGCGGCAACACCATCTTGCTGGTCACCCACGATGCCGGCATTGCCGCCCACGCCCATCGCTCGATTCGCCTGCGCGACGGACGCATCGAATCGGACACGCTGCATCCCCCGAAAGGAAGTGCATGAAGACCCATTGCTCCCACTGGTGGCTGCTGCCACAGATTGTTCTCGTGAGCCTGCTGGCAGGCTGCGGGAGTCGCGACTCGAAGGCGCCAACCACCTATCAGACCGTCCCTGTGGCCAAGCGCGACATCACCGTGTCCGTGGAAGCGGCTGGCCTGATTGAACCGTCCGTGACCGTCGAACTGAAGTCGAAGGCTTCCGGACAGATCTTAAAGATCCACGGCGAGACCGGTGACGTGGTGCAAGCCGGCACGCCGCTCGTCGAGATCGAAAAGCGCAATCCGCAAAACGCCCTCGCCCAGGCCACCGCGCAACTGGAAGCCGCCAAGGCGCGTCGCGCCATCGCCGAAGCCCAGAAGAGACGCTCGGAGAAATTACTGGCCGAACGCATCATCAACGACGTGGACTTCGAGCAGTCCCAGCTGGAATCGGCCAATGCCAAGGCCGAGGTGGTCCGCTCACAGGTGGCCGTGGAGACGGCCCGGATCCAGCTGGATGACACCGACCTTCGGGCACCCATCACCGGCACCATCATCGAGAAGCTGGTTGAAGAAGGCCAGGTGATCTCATCACCGATCATGGACGTGGGCGGCGGCACGGTGATGTTGAAGATGGCCGACCTCACCAGTGTGGAGGTGCGGACCCTGGTGGACGAGACGGACATTGGCAAGATTTCGCCGGGACAGGCGGCACTGGTAACCGTCACGGCCTTCCCGAACCAGCCCTTCCGCGGCGAGGTGCAGAAGATCGAGCCACAGGCCGTCGCTGACCAGACGGTCACCACCTTCGCCGTCCGCATCGTCCTGAAAAACGACAAGGGTCTGCTGAAGCCCGGCATGAACGCCGACGTCGCCATCCTGGTGACGGAACGCAAGGACGTGCTGGCGGTCCCGACGGCGGCGCTACGCACCGACCGGGACCTGGGCACATCCGCGGCCCTGGTAGGCCTCGACGAGGCCACTGCCCGGGAACAGCTGAAAGCCAATGCCCTGCCGGAGACGCCGCCGGCGGCCGGCAGCTCCGCGGAGGACGGTTACCGGTTCGGCAATCGCTACTGGGTGTTTGTCAGTGAGAACGGCCAGGCCGTCGCACGGCCGGTTGTCACCGGCGTTACGGACATGGACTACAGTGAGGTCCTGACCGGGTTGAAGGCCGGAGATGCCGTGTACCTGCTCCCGAGTTCCGGACTCGTCGAAAACCAGCAGCGCTTCCAGCAGCAGATGCGCCAGTTCACCGGGATGCCCGGTATCACCCAATCGCAGGGCACCCGACCGGAAGGCGCTCGACCGGAAGGCACCAGGAGGAACTGATTCATGCTGATTGTCGAGATGATCCTCGTAGCGCTGCAATCCGTTCGCGCGAATCTCTTCCGCGCCTTCCTCACGATGCTGGGCATCATCATCGGCGTGGCGTCGGTGATCACGATGATCGCGATCGGTTCCGGGGCCCGTGAAGCCGTGGATCAGCAGATCGACGCCCTCGGTGCCAGCGTGCTCAGCGTCCGTGCCGGCAGCATGCGTCACATGGGCGTAGCCCAGGGCGCCGTAACACTGACAATCAGTGATGCCGCGGCGATTGCTGCCGATGCCCCGTCAATCATCGGGGTGGTGCCGGAGCTTGCCGGCCAGTTTCAGATCAAGCTTGGCAATCGCAACGACAACCTCCGCGTAGTCGGCGCCACGGCCAATTTTCCCGAGGTTCAGGGCTACACGATCGCCACGGGCCGCGCGTTCACGCGGGCGGACGACGCCAGCCGGCGCGCGGTGGCCGTACTCGGCGCCTCGGTCCCCGCCAAGCTTGGCAGCAACGAGAAGGCCATTCTCGGCCAGACGATCTATATCAAGGGTATCGCCTTCGAGGTACTCGGCGTGTTCGCCGAGAAAGGCACCAGCGGCTTCCGCAACGTCGATGAGCAGATCTGGACCCCGTTTTACACCGCCCGTTATCGCGTGGTTGGCACCGAGCAACTGGATTCGATCAGCGCGCAGATGGCACCGGGCGCCACCGTGGAACGCGCCATCGTCGAGATCGAACGCGTGCTCCGCCGGGAGCACCAGATCCTGCCAGGCAAGGACAACGACTTCAGCATCGGCGACCCGCGCCAGTTTCTGAATGTGCGGGAAGCTGCTGCGAACATCTTCGCCATCCTGCTGGCCGGCATCGCCAGCATCAGCCTGGTGGTGGGCGGCATCGGCATCATGAACATCATGCTGGTGACGGTGACGGAGCGCACCCGTGAGATCGGCATTCGCAAGGCGCTGGGTGCGAGCCAGCTGAACATCCTGCTGCAGTTCGTGATTGAGGCGATGGTGCTGTGCATACTGGGCGGCGCCGTCGGCATTGCCGCCGGCACCGGCGTAACGGCGCTGATCGCCAGATTTGCCGGCTGGAACATGGTGGTGTCACCGACGGCCATTGCCCTCGCCTTTGGCTTCAGCGCGGCCGTCGGACTGTTCTTCGGCATCTGGCCGGCCCGCAAGGCGGCGCGTCTGGATCCGATCGAAGCGCTGCGCTACGAGTAGGAGCGCCGGAAGGCGCGACCAGCAACTATCGCGGCACGACGTTGACGGCCCGCAGCCGCTTCCGGTGCCGGGCCAGCAGGTAAGCGACAAAGTCGCCGGTAATGGCATCGGGCCGGCCGGGCCCGCGATTCACGACCCGGCAGCGCAGGACGCCAACAGCGTCCCACTGGATGTTGATCGCGCCACGTCGGTCCGGAATGCTGCTGCGAATCTTGAGCCAGCCCGGTGAGCGTCCGGGTTTCTGTTCCTTGACGACATACAGCGAGAACCTTTCCAGCCGAGGGTCCTTGGCAATCTTTTCCCTGAGGCTTGAACCCCTGGAACAGTGGGCGTCAATCAGCGTTTGCATGCTTCCATCCCCTTTGCCAGAGTACGCAGCGACCTAACGTTAAGCTGAACGGCGCGTGACTTTTGACGTGCGTACGGTCGAGCGTTTGGTTGAAGGCCGGTCCGAATGACGATCGGCGTAGGTATCGAGGAGGCTTCGAATCATTCTCTGGTACGGCACCTTTGAGCGCGCCGCATGCGCCTTGAAGAAGTCCACGCTCTTCCTGCTGAGGGATATCGTGACCTTGACTCCATCTTCCTTCAGCACAAGCTGGTCTGGAGGCGGGAGAAAGTCATCAATGACCTCCAGTCGGCCGAGCGGCTCATCGGTGTACTTTTGAATATGCTTCATACAGTTTCCTGCCCCTTCGCCAAAGGACCCGCCGTGCTTTCGTTGATTCCCGGCACCCTTGGCCGGGTCCCAGTCGAAATCGGCTGCCATATCGGGAAACCTCTAACGTCGCCTATCTCCCCGACCGGTCAGCGACGCACTCTCGATTGCCACAGCGAGCTGGCACGCCGTTGATGAGGGATGGCGAAAACTTCGACGACGTCGTGTTCGCAGACGAAATAGACTGCGAACGGGAACCGCCGCGTCAGAACACGGCGAGCGCCCAGCTCGAGAAGGAACTCGATGCCTAAGCCAGGCTGTTCCACTTCGT
>CAZPNN010000366.1:0-1951 GCA_964587605.1 uncultured Chromatiaceae bacterium | reverse complement strand
CTGCCGGAAGGGCAGCGCGGCCTGGCGATCAGCACCTATGGCAAGGTCATCAACCGCGGCTGGGATTGGCTGGGTGTAACGCCCCGTCAGCCGGAGTGCGTTGCCGGAATGATTGAGGTGCCGGCTCTCGCCGAGTGCTTGACTCTGAACAAGGGCGATTTCATCCGCACCGGACCCCGTGGCGCGAAGTACCTCGCGTATCGGCGGGCCATCCAGGAGGCAGTAATGCGCCAGCTGGCCGGCTGGGGGGACCGCGAAGAGCCCGACGACCAGGCGCAACGTCGGGCGGCACGGCCCGTTGAGAAGGACCTTGAAGAAGTGTTGGTCGACCTGGCCGATGACTTCCCGATGCTGGCGTCACTTGTAGACACGCGCTCCGGTGGGCAGCGGCGGTTGGCGATCGGGCGGGAGAGCGGAGCACAAGCAGGTTCAGCGCTGATGGTGGCCGAGCAAACGGGTGCGCTGCCCAACGGAGCGGCGAGCGTATCGCCGGAATCCGATGAGCCACCGGCTGTCCCCCCGTCACCGTCGACCTTGCCACAAGGTGGGGACGGTGGTTCACGCCGACCAGCCCGCTACGGACTCGCCATTCACTACGAGACGCGCCAGGGGCATCCGGAGCTTTCGCGTCTGGCGGACACCATTGTCTTCGTCAATGACGCTCATCCCGCCTATAGACGGGCACTTGCTTCCCGGGCCGAGGGGTACCATCTGGCGTTGTGCGTTGCTCTCGCCCTGGCGCCACTCGCCGCAGATTTGCGCGGTCATCATGACTTCATCACGGCGTTTCTCGTCCGTTGGGGAGCGGCGTTGCCCGGAGGAAGTCGGCGTCGACGGCCAGGCGCAGAATCACGGCCTTAACGCACGTCAGCTCCGTACCACCCGCCATCTCATTAAGGAACACGCTGATGACATCCGCCGGGCCTGGGCCAGGCACTTCCCGGGTTGAGATTTCCGGTCTTTCCGCCGACGGCTTTCGTCTGCGGCTGGGCGATGAGGAACTCACGGTCGCATTCGCGGAGTTTCCGTGGTTCCGCACGGCGACCGTCGCGGAGCTGGCCGACGTCGAGCTTCCATCACCGGATCACCTGTACTGGCCGTCCCTGGATATCGATCTTGCCGTGGAGTCGATTCGGCACCCGGAGAAGTTTCCACTGGTGTCGCGGGAGTTGGGTCGCGGCTGAAGCCACTCCTACGGTTGGGTGTCTGATTGAACCTTCCTCTTCGCGTCGATCCGCTTCTTGAACTCGCCAAAGGTGGAGGTCATCTTAGGCCCGGTCCACTCCTTCGGCGCCTCGAGGTACTTCGGGAAATTTCTCGCCGTGTAATCGAGGATGTAGCGGGGCAGGTCATCGACGCCGTTCATCAGCTTCATGCTGTGGCTGTGGAACACCATGTTGCCCGGGCTCGCACCCATCTCCATGAATGGCAGCCAGCCGGCGACGCGTGACCACGACATGACGCAGGAGGCGGAGGTGACTTTCGGGTCCAGGATTTCGCTCTTGCGGCCCTTGATGCCCCAGAGTTCGGCGTGCTGGTCCTTGTCGCCGCTGGAGTACAGCGGGTACTCGGAGCGCGTGAGCTCGGCCGGCTTGAAGATGAAGAAGTTCCACTGGAAGACCACGTCGTCGCCCTGCGACACGTAAGGGTACGGCGGCGAAAGCACCGGATGTCCCTGCCGGGTAAACACGCCGTTTACCGGGTCATTCGCGACGTGCACCACTTCCACTTCCCGGCCACCCAGGAACGGGTTCTTCCAGGTTTCCAGGATCGCACCGGTGTCCGGGTCCAGGTAGTAGAGGACTTCCCGGCTGTAGATGCGCCAGCCATCGGCCACTTCCTCGATGCGCGAGGCGCCGATGCCGAAGGTCTTGAAGCAGCGGTAGATTTTCTCCTGCGGCACCATTGCCCAGGCCTGGCCGGGGAAGGCGAACAGGCAGTCCTTTGCCGC
>CAZPNN010000365.1:0-2128 GCA_964587605.1 uncultured Chromatiaceae bacterium | reverse complement strand
GAAACAAAAGGCCGAAGCGGAGAAGCACATCAGCCTGGCCAAGTCCGATCTCGCCACGGCGAACGAGAAATCATGCGCGGAGCACGTGGCACAGGCCAATGCGGCATTGAAGATCAAGCCCGCCATGAAGCCCTGAAGTTGCAGTTCACCTGAGATTGGCGCCGGCCCTTGTGGCCGGCGCTTTCTGAATATAGCAGGGCGGAACTCACGCCCGGTGTCTGGTCAAGCCGACGGCGACCCGGGCAAAGTCCACGAGCCCGCCCCACCCCGTCGCCAGCGTGTCGGCCAGGATCTTTTCGTAATAGCCGTGCTCCGTCACCCGGCCCTCACGGTCGACGACGTGCTGAAGCCGGGGGGCCGGTCCGCAGCCGGTGTAGCGCCGGATCAACGCGGTGCTGCGCTCGTTGTCGAAACGCTTCGTCCCCACCACGTAGGGCAGATAGTCCTGGAGCATCGCGAGTTGCTTCACGTGCCTGCGGTGCCCCGGCCGGCGCCCGACGGCGTGGAGCAGCCGGAACGAGTGCTTCGCGAGCGCGACCATCGGGGGCAGGCTCCAGGCCGGCACGAAGCGGATCTTCGGGATGACGTGGCCCGGCACGGGGTCGTGCGCGACGTACCAGGGGTAGGCCGCGTCATGGAGCTCCCGGACCGTGATGGCGTCAGCGCCGCTCGCGAGCCTAAGCACTCCCTGCCGGAGCTCGCCCCGGGTGATCACGTCGGAGGTCACGGCGGCCACCCAGTCCACCGGCACGATGTCGAGCGTATTGTCGGGAGAGCACAGGAAGGGCAGCTTGCCGAGGTAACCGAGCATCAGCAGCAGGTAATGCAGGTGATAGGAACGCGTCCGGCCCGTCTGCGACGATCCACCGATGATGGTCGGCTCGATGATCAGGATCTGCTCGTCGTAGCGCCTGATCCTGTCCAGCATGAACTGCTTGGCTTCGGCTTTGGTGCGGGCGTAGCTGTTGTCGGAAGGTCCGGGGCAGAAGTCGGGGTAATCCTCGGGGATTGGTGTCGGGTGGATGCCGTACGCGTAAGCCGTGGAGAGGTAGTAGAGCGTGGGCGGCTCGCCCTGCACGGCCGCCCTGCCCGCGCGAATCTCCGCGAACAGTGCGTAGACCTGCTCGGCGAAGACGACGTTCGGGATCCGGATGGTGTCGTAGGGCTGGTCAAAGCGCACGTCGGCCGCACCGTGCAGGATCTTGTCCACGCGGGCCACGATCTCGGCGCGCAGACCGGGCTCAATGCCCAGGCCGTCCCGCTCAACATCGATCTCGACCAGCCGGGAGCGTGTGCGAAGCCGGTCCAGTGCTGCGGGCTCGAGTTCGAGTGTGGTGACGACGGCCTCGAAGCGCCCGGCGATGGTGGTACCGGCAGTGTCCCGCCGGAGGGCGAAATAGAAGAGCGCGTCGGGATCTTTCCGGACCAGCTCTTCAACGATCACCGGCACGACTGTGCCAGTGATGCCCATCACGAGGTAGATCACGGGAGGAGCGGCCCTTGTTCCAACTTTGTCCTAATATATCCTGAGATCCGGCGACGGACCCTGCCGACGCTCCAATGGATGACACATTGAGTAACGCGCCCGCCTTTGGCCAGACTCACTTCACCTGCCCGAGCTGCAAAAAAACAGCCGATCAGGTGTGGCTGAATGTCTACGCAGAGCCGGTCAGCAACGCGGCGGGCGTACCGCTGCGGATTGCCGGCGCGGACCTGGAGCGCCTCAGGCAGAACCCGCAGTTCCCGCCGGAAGTGCGCGACACCAAGGTGACGTACTGGAACAAGGTGAACAGCGGTACCGTGTTTCTGGATCGCTGGGCGCCGGTGCACACCGAGTTGTTCGTGGCAGGCATGGAACTCAGTGTGTGCCGCAGCTGCAAGGCCACAGCGGTGTGGCTGGGCGGGAAAATCGTTTACCCGTGAGGGCAGCGCCCGGCTAGCGAACGTACCCGATCACGGACACAAAGTGGCTGATGGATCCGGTCAACACGAACAGATGCCAGATGCCATGCGCATGGCGCAGCTTGCTCCGGTGGTCCAGTGCGTAAAAAATGATGCCGACGGTGTAGGCCACGCCCCCGGCGGTCAGCCAGATTACGCCGGGCGCAGAAATTGCCTCCAGCAGGTT
>CAZPNN010000364.1:0-1882 GCA_964587605.1 uncultured Chromatiaceae bacterium | reverse complement strand
GCAGTGGCTCTAGCTGCAACACCCTATATAGGACGGGTTGTCGTCGCTGCCAGCTGCGTAGATGATGGGGGTCAGTGGAGTGATCTCACGCTGGAATGTGAGCAATGAGCGCTATGCGGTCTAACCAATCGTATATGGACTCCCTCCGCAAGTGGGGCGAGTGATCGATAGTGATGGCCGCGGGGATTTCGCCTGCAGTCGTATATCCGGCATCTGAAGTGGGCTCGTATTGGCCCGTGCCGACATGGAATCTGCGTCACCGCGGCGCCAATCACTGCCAGCGGCAGGCGTAATGC
This sequence comes from uncultured Chromatiaceae bacterium, assembly GCA_964587605.1. GTDB lineage: Bacteria > Pseudomonadota > Gammaproteobacteria > Steroidobacterales > SHZI01. Next base: position 1,586 of record CAZPNN010000364.1, on the reverse strand, counting down.
TGCCGGATTTGTTATCGGCGTCACGCGGTGTGGGGTGAACCCGGTTGGCCATGATGGGCGATCACTCTCCCGTGCAAGCGATGGTGAGTAGGGTCTTAAGCCGGCATCGCGAAGGCGACGCGGTCCAGTTTCCGATTGAGTCGCGCCGCGCCGTAGGGCTCTTGATCCCGCAGCGTGGCGTAGCAGATGCGCGCCAGCTTGTTGGCCAGCGCACAAGTCGCCTTGTTGTGGTTCGAGCGTTTCTGCACGGCCACCGCCCACTGGCGCAAGGCGTCGATGGGTTTGCCGGCGGTCGTGGCCACACTGGCCGCCCGCAGCACCGATCTTGCCCCGTGGGTCAGGAGCATGCGCAGGTAGCGATCACCGCGTTTGGAGATCCGACCCAGATGCCGATGACTCCCCGATGAGTGCTCCTTCGGCGTCAGGCCGAACCAGGAGGCGAAGTGGCGGGCATCCTTGAAGTGACCGACGCTGCCACCGGTGGCGGCCACCATCGCCGTGGCGGTCAGCAAGCCGATGCCCGGCACCGACAGCAGCGTGGCGCAGGCCGGCGACTCCTTGGCCGCCGCGGTCAGCTCCCGTTCGAGCTGGGTGATGCGGCCTTCGAGCAATCGGATCTCCTCGACGAGCAGCGTCATCGTCCCGCGCAACAGGCCCGGGATCGCCGTCTGCGGATCGGCCAGCACACGCGCGATCTGCTCCACACCGACGCGGCTGCCCTCGGCGATGCCAATGCCGAACTCCCGGCAGAAGCCCCGCAGGGCGTTGATCCGCGAGGTCCGGGTCGCCATCCACAGCGAGCGCGTGCGGTGCAACGCCTGCAACCCCTGTTGCTCCAACGACTTGACCCGCACCGGCACGATCTCGGCACAGCGGGCCGCCTCGAGCAGCGCCGCGGCGTCGGCCGCGTCGGTCTTGTTGCGTTTCACGTAGGCCCGCACGTAGCGAGCCGGCAGCAGCTTCACTTCGATCCCCAGCCCGGTCAGCCAGCGGGCCCAGTGGTGGGCCGAGCCGCAGGCTTCCATCACCACCAGGCCGACCCGCCGGTTCACGAACCAGCGCTCGAACTGGCTGCGGGTCAGGCGGGCCCGCTCGGTAATCCGCCAGTCCCCATCGGCCACCGCCAGCTCAAAGACGCTCTTGGCCAGATCCACTCCCACCACGGGCGCGACAGTCGTAGTATTCATCTCAGGACTCCCTCCGGTTTGTGCTGACACCACACCATATGAGGCCAGCTGGCACGATGATGCCGAATTCAGATCGGAGGGAGTCCATCCCATCACTGCAGCCGGCGGTGCCGCCTTCGGCGCCACTTCCCTCCACCCGCTACGCGTGCGTCGGCGCGGCTGAGCTCAGACGTTGGGCGTCATACAGCACTTCGCGCCATACTCAAGCTCCCCGAACTGCTACTTCTCAATAAGTGCTTTCTCACCGGACGGAGAACACGATGAAACTCTTCAATCTCAATGACACTGCCGTCATCCTGATCGACCACCAAGTCGGAACCAACACATGGGCCAGCTCTACGCCGCTTGAACTCCTGCAACGCAACGTCATGATCCTCGCGCGATTCGCCGCTGGCACAG
>CAZPNN010000363.1:0-14966 GCA_964587605.1 uncultured Chromatiaceae bacterium | reverse complement strand
CCCGTTGCTAGGCTACCCAGCTTCTACGGGGCACTTCCTGCCGGGCGCGGGCCACCATGCTTAAACAGCCATGCTGAAACGGCTTCGGGGATATTTCTCCCACGACCTGTCTATTGATCTTGGCACGGCAAATACGCTGATCTATCTGGCGGGTCACGGCATCGTGCTGGACGAACCGTCTGTAGTCGCTATCCGCGAGGAGCCCGGCCGCGGCGGCAAGGTCGTGGAGGCAGTGGGCCAGGCAGCCAAGAACATGCTTGGCCGCACGCCCGGCAATATCACCGCGATCCGCCCACTGAAGGATGGCGTAATTGCCGACTTCACCGTGACGGAGAAAATGCTCCAGCACTTCATCCGCAAGGCCCTTCCCGGCCGCTATTTCCGGCCCAGCCCGCGCGTAGTGGTGTGTGTCCCTTACGGCTCCACCCAGGTCGAGCGGCGCGCTATCCGCGAGTCAACCGAGGGCGCCGGCGCCCGCAAGGTCTGGCTGATTGAAGAACCGATGGCAGCGGCGGTCGGCGCCGGCATGCCGGTGCACGAAGCGCGCGGCTCGATGGTGCTTGATATTGGCGGCGGTACGTCCGAAGTCGCGGTGATCTCCTTGAACGGCATCGTCTACGCGGCCTCGGCCCGCATCGGTGGCGACAAGTTTGACGAGGCCATCATTAATTACGTACGGCGGAACTACGGCATCCTGATCGGCGAAGCCACGGCCGAGCGCATCAAGAAGGAAATCGGCTCTGCCTTCCCCGGCGACGAGGTGAAGGAAATCTCAGTCAAGGGCCGCAACCTGTCCGAGGGCGTGCCGCGCAGCTTCAGCCTGAACAGCAACGAGATCCTGGAGGCGCTTCAGGAACCGCTGCAGGGCATCGTGCAGGCGGTCAAGCAGGCGCTGGAACAGACGCCCCCGGAACTCGGCGCCGATGTCGCCGACCGCGGCATCGTGCTCACCGGCGGCGGCGCACTGCTGCGGAACATCGACAAGCTGCTGATGGAAGAAACCGGCCTGCCGGTCGTGGTGGCCGACGACCCACTCACCTGCGTGGCGCGGGGCGGCGGCCGGATCCTCGAGCTGCTGGACGAGGTTCCGCCGTCCACACTCGGCCTGGAGTAACCTGTAGGAGCGGCTTTAGCCGCGACTGCGCGCTCCGTGGCCCGCGGCCCCCCGGCGGGAAATCCTGTCCGCTACCGTGAGTACACGGTGAGCGCCGGACAGGACACCCGCCGTGTGTCCGCTGCTTCGGTGGGGCGGCATCGCGGCTAAAGCCGCTCCTACAGGTCATCCTAAGGACGGGTAAGAACTGGAATGGCGTCTTCCTCCGCAGACAGCGAAGCCCGCGCCTATCGCAACGCGAGCCCGGGCCTGCGCTTCTTTCTGGCGGCCGTCCTCTGCCTCACCCTCATGTACCTCGACCATCGTGGCAGCTACCTCGAGGAGATCCGCGCCTACCTCGGCGCCGCGATGTACCCGGCCCAGGTCGCCATTGATTCGCCAGCTGCCGGGATGCACTGGATGCGGGAAAACTTCGCGCTGCGCGAGCGTTTGATCAGTGAAAATGCGGTCATGCGCCGCGAGTCGCTGATCGCGAGCGCCGAACTGCAACGCATGGCGGCGTTGCGGGCGGAGAATGCCCGGTTAAGGGCCCTGCTCGATTCCAGGTCCCGGGTTCCCGATCGGGTCGTCGTCGGCGAAATCCTGGCAGTCGACATGGACCCGTTGCGGCACCGGGTCATCCTGAACAAGGGCGGACGAGACGGCGCCCATGAAGGTCAGGCGCTGCTCGATGCGGGCGGCGTGGTCGGCCAGATCACCCGGGATCGGGGCGACAGTTCGGAAGCACTCCTGGTGACAGACCCGGATCACGCGGTGCCGGTCGAAGTGGTGCGCAACGGCCTGCGCACGATCGCCATGGGCACCGGCGACCTGGAACGGCTGTCACTGCCGTTCCTGACCCGCAATGCCGACATCAAGCCCGGGGACTTGCTGGTCACCTCCGGCCTCGGCGGCGCATTCCCCGGCGGCTACCCGGTCGGGACCGTGACCAAGGTCGACAACTCATCGGGCGACGCCTTCCTGGAGGTGGTGGCGACGCCGGCCGCCAGCCTGGACCGCCTGCGCGAAGTGCTGCTGGTGTTCCAGCAGCCGGGCCCGGCGGTGAACGCGGGCACCCCGGCTGCTCCTGTCGTCGCGCCGACTGCAGAGGGCGCCCTGGCAGGCGCTGCTCCGGCGGAGGCGGTTCCGGCAGAGGTGGTTCCGGCAGAGGTGGTTCCGGCGGCGGAGGTTCCGGTACAGGTGGTTCCGGCACAGGTGGTTCCGGCACAGGCGGTTCCGGCGGCGACGGGAGTTCAGGAATGAAAGCGCCGCTCTGGCCCGTCTGGCTGCTGATGCTGCTCGCGCTGGCCGCCGAACTGTTGCCGCTGCCGGACGTCGTCCAGTCCCTGCGACCGGCCTGGACGACCATGGCCGTCATCTACTGGTCACTGATGTGGCCCGGGCGATTTGGCGTGTTCAGCGCCTTCGTGGTTGGCCTTTTCATCGACGTGGCGCACGGCGCGTTGCTCGGCCAGCACGCCCTGTCACTGTCGCTCGTGGCTTACCTCGTCCTCAAGCTGCATCTGCAGATGCGCGTCTTCCCCCTCTGGCAGCTCACGCTGTCGGTCTTTGCGCTGATGTTTCTTGAAATGTTCGTGCTGCTCTGGATCGACGGAGTAACGGGCCGGGCCGAGTTCGGCCCCGGGCGCTGGGGGCCGGTGCTTGCCGCGGGCGTAGTCTGGCCCGTGCTGATGGCCGGCATGGACCGGCTGCGGGAACGGCTCGAACGGCGCGACTCGAGCTTCAGCTGAGAACGGGAACCGTGGCCAGAACACTGCGCATCAAGGACCACTGGCGCGAGCAGCGGCTCTTCAACGGCCGGCTGCTGGTGGCCGTCATCTTCGTACTCGGGCTCACGGGCCTGATGGTTTCGCGCCTCGTCCAGCTCCAGGTCGGGCAGTACGAGTACTACTCCGCACAGTCGAGGGGTAATCGCATTCGCGTGCAGCCCATCCCGCCCATTCGCGGCCTGATTCTCGACCGCAATGGCAAGGTGATGGCCGAGAACACGCCCAGCTATCAGCTGGAGATGACGCCGGAGCAGGTTCCGGACATGGCGGACACCCTGCGGAGGCTGGTCGAAAGCGGCATTCTCGAGGACGGCGACCTGCCGGAACTCAAGGAGATGATCGGCAGCAGCCGAAGCTTCGACACGGTGGTCGTGGCCGAGCGGCTGACGGACGAGGAGCTCGCGTCGTTCGCCGTGCGCCGGCCGCATTTCCCCGGCGTCGAGATTCGTGCCCGGCTCGGCCGCAGCTATCCCTACGGCACGGCGGCTGCCCACGTTCTCGGCTACGTCAGCGGCATCAGCGCCGACGACAAGAAATTGCTCGACCCCGTCGAATACGCCGGCACCACGCACATCGGCAAGATCTCCGTCGAGCGCGGCTTCGAGGCGCAACTGCACGGCACCTCCGGCCACGAGGACGTGGTGGTCAACGTGCACGGCCGCAAGATGCAGTTGCTCGATCGTGTGCGCTCGCTGCCGGGCCGCGACGTGATCCTGACCATCGACATGGGCGCGCAGCTGGCAGCCGACCAGGCGCTGCAGGGCAAGCGCGGCGCAGCGGTCGCCATCGATCCTCGCAATGGCGAGGTGCTGGCCTTCGCCAGTACGCCCGCCTACGACCCGAATGCCATCAGCGCTGGCTTAAGCCGACGCGCCTACCTGGCGCTCCAGGAAGACATCGATCGCCCGATGTTCAATCGTGCGCTTCGGGGCCAGTACCCGCCCGGGTCGACCATCAAACCGATGGTGGCACTGGCGGCCCTGCACTTCGGGGTGATTACGCCGGACAGCCGGGTGGGTTGCCGGGGCTACTTCAGGCTGCCGGGCAGCAGTCACCGGTACCGGGACTGGAAACCGGAAGGGCACGGCGCCGTGAACCTCTACAGCGCCATCGAGCAGTCTTGCGACGTCTATTTCTATACCGCCGCGAGGGAACTCGGGATCGACCGGATGTCGGGATTCCTGCAGGCCTTCGGCCTCGGTGATATCACCGGAATCAACATGGGCGGTGAACAGAAGGGCCTGATGCCAACCACCGCCTGGAAGAAGAAGGCCTTCCGCCAGCGCAGCTTGCAGGTGTGGTTCCCGGGGGAAACGGTAATCGCGGGCATCGGGCAGGGCTTCATGCTGGTGACGCCGCTCCAGCTCGCCCACGCCACGGCGACGATTGCCGCCCGCGGACAGCGCTTCAAACCGACCCTGCTGCGCGGCTTGCGTGATCCGGCGACGGGCACCATCGAATACGAGGCCCCGATACCCCTGCCGGCGGTACCCGAGCAGGACGGCGCCCGGTGGGACGCAATCATCGCGGGCATGCATGGCGTCATGCACGGACCCCGGGGCACGGCCCGCGCCGTCGGCGCGGGTGCGCCATTCCAGATGGCCGGCAAGAGCGGCACGGCCCAGGTTTTCAGCGTCGGGCAGAACGAGAAGTACGACGCGAAGGATATCGAGGAGCGTCGTCGGGACCACGCCCTGTTCGTGGCCTACGCGCCGCTCGAGGCACCACGCATTGCAGTGGCGGTGATCATTGAAAACGGCGAAAGCGGCAGCAAGGCCGCGGCGCCCATCGCCCGCGCGGTGATGGAAGCGTATCTCAAGAGCACGACCTGAACCCGACCATGAATAACTCGCAACTCGGCATCAGCCTCGAACCCCGCAGCCGCGTCGAACAGGGTCCGATGGCGCGCGTGCTGCGCGCCCTGCATCTGGACGGGTTGCTGCTGGTGCCGATCGGTGGCGTCCTGCTGGTCAGCCTGCTGGCTCTGTACAGCGCCGAAGGACAGCAACTGGATGAACTGTTCGACCAGGTGGTCCGCATGCTCATCGCATTCGCCGCGTTGCTGTTCATGGCGCAGATCAGCCCCACCTGGCTGCGACGCGGCTCGCTCGCGGTCTACGCGCTGGGACTCGTCCTGCTGATCCTGGTGCTGGCCACCGGAGATATCGGCAAGGGCGCGCAGCGCTGGCTGGACGTCGGTGTCCGCTTTCAGCCCTCCGAGATCATGAAGCTCGGTGTGCCGCTGACACTGTGCTGGTTGCTGCATGAGCGCCCGCTGCCGCCATCGTTTGGTGTGCTGATGCTCGTCGCCGTGATCGTCACCCTGCCAACGGGCATGATCGCCATACAACCCGACCTCGGGACATCAATTTTGATCGTGCTGTCGGGCGCCGTCGTCATATTTCTTGCCGGCCTCAACTGGCGTTACATCGTCGGCCTCGGCGTCCTCGCGGGGGCGGCCATGCCCGCGCTCTGGCTCGTAATGCACGAATATCAGCGGAAGCGGGTGTTGACCCTGCTGGACCCGGAAAGTGACCCCCTCGGCGCCGGCTATCACATCATCCAGTCGAAGATCGCCATTGGCTCGGGCGGCGTGTTCGGCAAGGGCTGGCTCAACGGCACGCAGGGACAGCTGGAGTTTCTGCCCGAACGGCACACCGACTTCATCTTTGCCGTGATCGGCGAGGAACTGGGCCTGCTCGGCACACTGGCCCTGTTACTGCTGTATCTTCTGATCGTGGGACGCGGGTTGTATATCGCCGCCAACGCCCCGGACACCTTTACGCGGCTGCTGGCCGGCAGCCTCAGCATCACGTTCTTCTTCTATGTGTTTGTGAACACCGCCATGGTGATGGGCATGCTCCCCGTCGTCGGCGTGCCTCTGCCGCTGGTCAGCGCGGGCGGCACCTCGATGGTGACCCTGATGGCCGGATTCGGTATTCTGATGTCCATTCAAACCCACCGGAAACTCGTCGCTCGATGACCCCGACCCCAACCGGCCGGAGGCGAGCAGCGGCTGATAGCGCCGCACTGATCGTCATCTTCGCTGCCAGCCTTCTAACTGCACCTCCCGCCCGGAGCCTCGACAAGAACCGGCCGGACGTGCAGGCCTTTATCGGGGAACTGGTCAGCCAGGACGCCTTTGAAGAGCCCTATCTGGTCCGCGTTTTCAGCGGGGTGGAGTCGAAGCAAAGCATCCTCGATGCCATGAGCCGCCCCGCCGAGAAGGTAAAGCCCTGGTCCGAGTACCGTAAAATATTCCTAACCCCGCGGCGCATCAGTGCTGGCGTGGACTTCTACCGCGAACACGAAGCCAAGCTTCGCCAGATCTCCGCCAAAACCGGCGTGCCGGCCGAAATCATCACGGCTATCCTCGGTGTCGAGACGTTCTACGGCACCCGCACCGGCAGTTTCCGGGCGGTGGATGCCCTGGCCACCCTGGCATTCGATTACCCGCCACGGAGCACCTTTTTCCGCAGCGAATTGCGCGAACTCTTCCTGCTGGCCCGTGAGGAACAGCTGGACATCACTAGCCTGATGGGGTCGTACGCCGGCGCGCTGGGTCCGCCCCAGTTCATCCCCAGCAGCTATCGGCACTACGCCGTTGACGGCAACGGCGACGGCCAGCGCGACCTTTTGAACAACTGGGACGACATCATGGCCAGCATCGCCAACTATTTCGTCGCGCATAACTGGCAGGCAAGCCAGCCAATCGCCACCCGCGCCGAGTTCGCCAGGGACGCCATCCGCCCGACCGGGCCTACTGAGCTGGTGATTAAAGACACTGTGGGTTCGCTGACCCGCCAGGGAGTGCAGTTCACCACGGACCTCCCCGCCACTGCCCCGGCCCTGCTGGTGACCTTGCAGGGCGAGACTGGCGACGAGTACTGGGTGGGTTTCCAGAACTACTACGCCATCACCCGCTACAACCGCAGCACCATGTACGCGCTCGCGGTCTATGAGCTGAGCCAGGCCATCGCGGCCGGGACGCGAAAGCCCACCGGAAATCTGGTGGCACGCCCCGACGGTGCGCCTCGTGAATAGACGCGCGTGAGCAGAAACGTCGGCGCATGGGCTGGAATGCTGGCAGCGACCGTGCTGCTGGTCGGTTGTACCCCTGCAGACTGGCCCGCCCGCGAGGAGGGCCCGTCCACTTCCCGAAAGCCCGTGCCTGGGCAGCGCCAGTCGCCGGCACCGACCGCGAAGGCCAGCAAGGTGCCCGCCATTCCGGCGCAACCGGCGCCCCGGGGCGGTAACCCGCCCTTCTACGAAGTCTACGGCGAGCGCTACTTCGTCCTGCCGGACAGCGAGGGGTATCGCGAACAGGGCATGGCGTCCTGGTATGGCAAGCCGTTCCACGGACGGCGCACGTCCAGCGGCGCGATCTTCGACATGTACGAGCTCACGGCTGCCCACAAGACGCTGCCGCTGCCGTCGCTGGTCCGGGTAACCAACCTCGACTCGGGACGCAGCGTCATCGTGACGGTCAATGACCGTGGTCCCTTTGTGAAGGACCGGATCATCGACCTGTCTTTCGCGGCGGCCGAGCAACTCGACATCGTTAAGTCGGGCACCGGCCGAGTCGAAGTTGAAGCCGTGGGCGATCGCGCCGCCTCCGGGTCTGCCGGACAGGCTCCGGTTCAGCAACTGTTCATGCAGGTCGGCGCCTTCGGTGACGAGGGTAATGCGGCGCGCCTCAAGTCACAGCTTGAGTCCAATGGTGTCAATAACGTCGCCATCCGTTACGATGATGGCGTCAGTCCGGCGTTGTATCGGGTACGTATCGGACCCATCGGGGGTTCGGCCGAATACGACGCACTGGCGTCACGGGTGACATCCCTGGGTATCGCCAACCCCCAGCTCGTGACGGAGTCCCCCAATCCACCTCCGGCCCGATAGGCGCCGGACTGCATGGTCGGGCCCACCCCAATTTGCCGAATCAGGAGTTCGTTTGCATGAGACTACAAGTGTTTACCCGGGTGTTGGTGGGGTGGCTTGCAACAGGCCTGCTGGTCAACGCCGCGCACGCCGCCGATCCCAACCAGATTCCCGCACCGCCTGCGCTGAACGCCAAGGCCTATTTGCTCGTGGACCACCAGACTGGCCGCACGCTGGCGAGCCTCAACGAGAACCAGAGGCTTGATCCGGCCAGCATCACCAAGCTGATGACGGCCTACGCCGTGTTCCGCAGCATCAGGGACAAGCGCATAGGCCTCGAGGATCAGGTCGTGATCGGCGAGACGGCATGGCGCACGGGCGGGTCCCGTTCTTTCGTCGACCTGGGCGACCGGGTGCCACTCTCCGTCCTGCTGCAGGGGATGATCATCCAGTCCGGCAATGATGCGAGCGTGGCACTGGCCGAGCACGTGTCCGGCAGTGAGTCCGCCTTTGCTGACCTGATGAACCTGTACGCCAAAGAACTGGGGATGACCGACACAAGCTATCGCAATTCCACCGGCCTGCCGGATCCCGAGCACTACACCACGGCGACCGACATCCTGAAAGTTGCCAGCGCCATCATTCGCGAGTTTCCCGATTACTACCGCTGGTACTCGCAGAAGGATTTCACATGGAACGGGATCACCCAGAGCAACCGCAATGGCCTGCTCTGGCGTGACACGACCGTCGACGGCATGAAGACCGGCTTCACCGAAACCGCAGGCTATTGCCTCGTGTCGTCCGCATTGCGGGACGAGATGCGCCTCGTCGCGGTGGTGCTGGGCACCGACAGCCCCAGAGCCCGTGAGTCCGAGTCGCAGACCCTGCTCAATTACGGCTACCGGTTCTACGAGACGAAACTGCTGCTCCCGGCCGGCAAGGCACTCTCTGAAGCCCGCGTGTGGAAAGGCGACCAGGCACTGGCCGGGATCGGCGTCAATCACGATATCTGGGTCACTGTGCCACGGGGTACCGGGGACGCGCTGAAGCCCGTCTTCACATTGCCGACCCAGCTCATCGCCCCTCTCGACCCGGCCATCGAACTCGGCAAAGTCCGGGTCAGCCTGGCTGACCAGACGATTGCCGAGGCCGGTCTGTACCCCGTAACGGCCGTGGCCGAGGGGTCGCTGTGGCAACAGACGCGCGACTCCGTCCTGCTCTGGTTCGAATGAGTTTCTGGTTCGAATGAGCCCCTGGTTCGAATAAGTTAGGCCCACCATGGCTGCACCGCTGCCGACCGCCTGGTTCAACGGCACGTACATGCCCATCGCCGAGGTGCGGATTTCCCCGCTGGACCGCGCCTTCCTGTACGGCGATGCGGTTTACGAAGTCATCCCGGTGTTTGCCGGGCAATCCTTTCTGCTGGACCCGCATCTGGCCCGACTGGAACGCAGCCTGCGTGAACTTCGCATCCGCAATCCGCACAGCCGGGCCGAGTGGATCACGCTCATTGACGGCCTGGTCAGGCAGAACGGTGGCGGCAACCTCGCGGTGTACCTGCAGGTCAGCCGGGGCGCGGATGTGGGCCGCGACCATGCCTTTCCCGGCGAGCAGGTGCCGCCGACCGTGTTCGGCATGGCGTCGCCCATCAGCGAGCCGCATCCCGACCGCCACGGCATCCGGGCGATCACGCGGCCAGATCAGCGCTGGGGGCGCTGCGATATCAAGTCGACAGCGCTCCTCGCCAACATTCTGGCCCGACAGGACGCCAGCGCCGCCGGTGCCGGCGAAACCATCCTGCTGCGTAACGGTCAGCTGTCCGAGGGTTCGGCCAGCTCCGTAATCATTGTCGAAGAGAGCGTGCTGCTGCGGCCGCCTGCGGGGCCCGAGGTGTTACCGGGCACGACGACCGACGCCGTGTATGCCCTTGCCCGTCAGTGCGGCTTCCGCTGTCGCGACGAGGAAATTTCCGAGAAGCGGCTGCGCAGGGCCAACGAGATCTGGATCGCCGCGGCCACCCGCGGCATTGCGCCCGTCATCGAACTGGACGGGCTCCCGGTCGGCAACGGCTCGCCCGGACCGGTCTGGCGGCAGGTGGCCGCTGCATTCGAGGCCAGCAAGCCGGGTGGACGCGCGCCTTGAGCGACGACAGTCCGCTCGAATTTCCGTGCAGTTTCCCGCTAAAGGTAATGGGCCATAATCGCCCGACCTTCGAACAATATGTGGTCGAGATCGTGCGCACGCATGCCGGTTCACCAGCCATTAATCACGTCACCACGCGGCCGAGCCGCAACGCGCGCTATCTGGCGGTTACAGTCACGTTCACGGCCGCCAGCCGTGCCCAGCTCGACGATATCTACCGGACCTTAAGTGTCAGCGAAGAGGTGCTGTTTCTCCTTTGATCGCGAGTACCGATGCCCGACCGAACACCCGCAGTGCCGCCCGTCGTGATTCGCCACCTGCCCGGACTGCGCGGGTACGAGGCCAGTGTCGCGGCAATGCGCGACTTCACTGCCACGCGCGGCCCGGACGCGGCCGACGAACTGTGGCTCCTGCAACACCCGCCCGTGTACACCTTTGGCCTCAATACCAATCCCGACCATCTGCTGGCTGCCGGCACCATCCCGGTGGTACAGACGGATCGTGGTGGCCAGGTGACCTATCACGGGCCGGGACAACTCGTGGCCTACGTGCTGGTGGACCTACAGCGCGCCGGTCTGGGCATCCGTCAGCTGGTGTCCGCACTGGAAGATGCCGTGATCAGCCTCGCAGCAACGCACGGCATCACGGCCACGGCCCGCCGGGAAGCGCCCGGCGTGTACGTGGCCGGCGCCAAACTCGCGAGTATCGGGCTGCGCGTGCGGCGCGGTTGCACCTATCACGGCCTGGCCCTGAATGTTGCGGTGGACCTGGCGCCGTTCGCCGGCATCAATCCGTGCGGGCACCCTGGACTGGCCGTCACCTCGCTTGAATTGCTTGGTGTTTCGACGAATCCGGAGCAGGCCGGTGCGGCATTCGCCTCAATCCTGTTAGCGAAGCTCGGCCTCGCAGCTGGCAGCTAACTCACCGTCTTGGAGCACTACCTGGCGAATTGCCAGAGCCAGCCGGGATAGAGGGTCGCCTGCAAGACTGTGCCGAAGACCAGCTGCAGGCACGCTGCCAGAGCCAGTGCGAAAACACCGCTGCTCCGCCAGCTCTCGCCCGCGTAACTGCGCAGGAACGCAAAGGCAAACAGCGCGCTGCCGGCGGTCATGCCGAACAGCAGCAGCGTAAGGAGCGCCCCCCCTACCCACAGGATCGCTACGGCCTCGGTATTCGAGCCCACCCGCAGCCGCGTCGCCGTACCGGGATCCAAGCCGGGTGGAGGTATCGATCCCTCGTCTCTCATCCGTCCCCGCACGTCGAGGCCGAGCTGGATGACGATCAGCACCAGCGTCACGACAAGGACACTCCGCGGTATCCAGCCCGCAATTCGGCTAAGTGAGTCCGAGGCCGCCAGCAGTCCTGCGACCACCAATGCGAGACCGAGCGTTACGACGCTGCGCCGCGCGTGCCGCCAGAGACTAGCCAGGCCCCTCACGGCCCTGACCCGCGGCGCACGGCGCGGAACGCTCTGACCTTACGCAGCAGCAGCGGCAGAAACAGGTTGAACAGGATCAATACCAGCAGCAGCAGGACCACCGGCCTGGACCAGAAGTCGATCCGGCCAAGCTCCTGCAGGCGCAACGTCAGGTGGAGGTTGGTCTCGAGGAGCAGTGCGAGTGACATGGCGATCACGAGGGGCACCCGTGGCCAGTGGTGCCGCTTCATCAGGTAACCGAGTAAACCGAAGGCCGCGGCACACGCGGCATCGGCCGCCAGGCCCCGGTACTGGAATGCGCCAATCATGGCCAGGGCCAGGATCACGGGTATCAGGCGCGAGGTCCGGATCGTGCCGAGCCTCGCCATCGGGTTCACGAGCGACAGGCCCAGCAGGGACGTCATCCAGTTCGAAAGAAACAGCGACCAGATCAGCACGAACACCAGCGTGAGGTGTTCGGTGAGCAGTTCACGCCCGGGACTGAGCCCGTGCAGGGTCAGAGCACCGAGGAGCATCGCCGTACCCGTCCCGCCGGGTATTCCCAGCGCCAGCGTAGGCACGAGGGCGCCACCGTCCTTCGCGTCGCTGGCGGCTTCCGGTGCCAGCAGGCCGCGAATATCGCCGTGACCGAAACGCGACCGGTCCCGGGCGGTCTGGCTGGCGTGCCCGTAGGCGACGAAACCCGCCACCGAGCCGCCGATGCCCGGGATCGCACCGACGACAATGCCGATGAGGGAGGAGCGGATGAACAGGCCGAAGTTCCGGAACACCGCCCGGATGCCCTCGAGGACGCTGCCGCTAAGATCCTGCATCCGGCGCTGCCCGGAAAGCGTCTCGCGGCCGCTCACCATCAGGTCGATGATTTCCGCCAGCGCAAACAGGCCAAGCAGCACGGGCACCAGGCTTAAGCCCTCCTGCAGGTATTCCACGCCGAATGTGAACCGGGGTTCGGCAGTCCTCGGATCGTACCCGATGAAGGCGAGTTGCAGGCCGAATCCCGCCGCGATCAGGCCTTTGATCAGCGAGTCACCAGCCAGGGCCGCCAGCGTCGTCAGGCCCCAGATCGCCAGCATCAGGTACTCCGGGGGGCCGAGGACCGTCACCGCATCGCGCATGACTGGCAACATCGCAATCAGCACACCGATCCCCAGCGTCGAGCCCAGGGCAGAGGCAGCGGCAGCGCAGCCGATCGCCGAGCAGGAGCTCTGGGAAGCGCTCGACGCGGTCAATTGCCGGGCCTTCGTGGAGGCCCGGCATGGCGGACTCGACAGCGCAGTAGGCGAACGCGGGGGACTTTTGTCGGGCGGCGAGCGCCAGCGTATATCGATCGCCCGGGCCCTGCTCCGCGACCCGCAATTACTCGTCCTCGATGAACCGACCAACAATCTCGACAAGGAGAGTGTCGCTGCCCTGCTGGATATCATCGAGAAGCTGAAGCGCCAGGCCACGCTGCTCATCGTGTCTCACGACCCGCGGGTCCTGCAGCGCGCCGATCGGATCTTCCTGCTGGAGGGCGGAGTAGTGGTCAGCGCCCCGGAGCCGGGCCGTTGAATGTCGCACCGTCGTGCAGATTCCCGCCCTGCACCACGTGACTGCGCAGGGCAGCGGTGGTGACTGAAGGCTGCTTTTGCTACGCTCTGTGCCACCGCAGGCTCGATATTTTATATGTCCGGATCGACCAGCAGGATTCGGCAACTGGTGCGACAGCGCGGGCAATCAGGCATGGCCGGCATGAAGAGGAATCCAGGGTGGCGCCCGAAAGTCAATTAAGTACTTCCAACATCGAAGACTCTTATCCGCTGTCTCCGCTTCAGCAGGGAATGTTGTTTAACACCTTGTTGGATCCCGGATCGGGAGTAGATATCGAGCAGTTGTCTTGCGAACTGCACGAGGCACTGGATGTAGCGGATTTACAGCGCGCGTGGCGGTGCGTGGTCGCTCGCCATTCAGTCTTACGCACGAATCTTCGTTGGGAAGAGCTTGGTGAGCCGCGACAGGAAGTACATACACAGGTTGAGTTGCCCTGGGAAGAGCAGGACTGGCGCGGAATCGCGGGTAGCGACCGGGACGAGCGTATCGCAGAGTTTCTGAATGAGGATCGACGTCGCGGATTCGACTTGACCCGCGCGCCACTGTTCCGCCTGACCCTGTTGCACCATGGGGAGGCCACGTTCCACCTCATCTGGACCATTCACCATACCGTGCTGGAAGGCCGGTCGATCGCGTTGATCGTTCAGGAAGTGTTCGCGTTCTACGAAGCCCTTCGCCAGGGACAGGAGATATCCCTGCCGCTGCCCCGACCGTACCGGGATTACGTTGACTGGTTGCGGCAGCAGGATTTCAGCAAAGATGAGGCATTCTGGCGGGAGACGTTGAAGGGCTTCACCGCGTGCACGCCGTTGGTTGTCGATCATGCGCCCGACACCGACCAGAACAGCAGGGCCCGAAAGGGAACTCGGGAAATCCTCCTGTCGGTGGAAAGTACGTCCGTCCTGCGCAAGCTGGCCCAGGAAAATGAATTTACCCTCAATACGCTCGTGCAGGGAGCGTGGGCACTATTGTTGCACCGTTACAGTGGCGAGGCAGACGTAGTGTTCGGAGTTATTCGTGCCAACCGTCGATCCACGATCGAAGGCGCGGAAGCAATGACTGGCTTGTTTATCAATACGCTGCCGCTGCGTGTACGGGTGAATCCCGAGGCAGCGCTGATCCCGTGGTTGAAAGAGGTACGCCGGCAATGGCTGGCGATGCGCCCGCACCAGCACACGCCATTGGCAAATGTACAGGCGTGGAGTGACCTGCCGACGGGCAGCCCGTTGTTTCACAGCACCATGATGTTCGAGAACTACGATCTGGACACGCTGTTGCGGAAGCAGGGCGGCGCCTGGTCGAATCGCTCGTTTCGTCTCTTTTCGCAAACCAACTATCCTCTCGACCTGGCGGCTTTTGATGGGGCTGAACTTCGCCTGAGCATCGATTACGACCGCAGTCGAATCGATGGCGCTGCTGCCGGACGAATGATTGGCCACCTGCGGACACTGCTCGAGGGAATGGCCGTCCATCCGGAGGCAAGTCTTGCGGACATTCCGCTATTGACAGAGATCGAACGACATCAACTGGTGGTTGAGTGGAACGACACGGCGACGGACTTTCCGGGCGACACGCTGCTCCACGAATTATTTGAGGAACAGGCCGACCGTACTCCCGATGCGGTGGCAGTCATATTCGAAGGTCAGCATCTTACCTATGGCGAGCTCGAAGCACACACCAATCAGCTCGCCAATTGCCTGCAGAAACGCGGTGTTGGCCCCAACACGCTCGTAGCGATCTGCATCGAGCGTTCGCTGGAGATGGTCGTCGGCATCCTCGGCATCCTCAAGGCCGGCGGCGCCTACGTGCCGCTCGATTCTGATCTTCCACGACAGCGGATAGCTTACATTTTGGGGGAAACAAAGTCCCCGGTTGTGCTTACCCAGCAGCGATTGCAAAGCCAACTACCGGTTGATCGCGCACGCACAATCTGTCTCGACACTGACTGGGCAGCCTTTATTGCCCGGGAATCCACGTTGCGAGCGCCCGCCTGCGCTACGGCGAGCAACCTCGCCTACGTCATATACACGTCCGG
>CAZPNN010000362.1:0-11961 GCA_964587605.1 uncultured Chromatiaceae bacterium | reverse complement strand
ATGGGGGCCGCCATCCTCAACGACGCCCGCATCGGCCGGAACTGCCTGGTCGGTGCCAATGCACTGATTACCGAGGGCAAGGAATTCCCGGACGGCACGCTGATCGTCGGGGCACCGGCACGTGCCATCCGGCCGCTGACGCCGGACGAACTGACCCGCATGGCGGGTAGCGCCGGACGCTATGTGGAGCGCGGCAAGATCTACCAAAAGGGACTGTGCCCGGTCCTGGCGAAGTAGGAGCGCTGTCAGGCGTGACCACTCCGCAGCAGCAGTCAGTGGCCGGTACCCCGCCCGGGGGAATCGAGTCCGCGAGTCTCGCCCGGGTGGGGTACCGGTCACTGACTGCGGGCGACGGAGTGCGTGGTCGCGCCTGAAGGCGCTCCTACTTCGCCGGCCGGACGCGGATTAGCCCTTCCTGGGCAAGCGTGGCGACCAGTTTGCCGTCCTCAGTGAACACATAGCCCCGCGCAAGACCCCGGCCGCCTGACGCGGCCGGACTGTCCAGCGCGAACAGCAGCCATTCGTCAGCCCGAGCGGGACGATGGAACCACATCGCGTGATCCAGGCTCGCCACCTGCAGTCCGTCACGCATGGCGTGCAAGCCGTGCGGCAGGGTTGCCGTGCCGATCAGTTCGTAGTCCGAGATGCAGGCCAGGACGGCCTGGTGCAGAAAGGAATCCTCGGGCAGGCGTTCCGAAGTCCTCATCCAGATCAGCTTGACCGGCGCCCCGCTGTCGGGAGAGAAGAATTGCCGCGGATCCACCGGACGCACGTCGAAAGGCTGCTCCCAGTTCAGGAAGCGGCGCATGCGCGGCGGCAACTCACCAGAGTGCTCGCGAGCCAGAGTTTCGAGGTCCTTGAGGCCATCGGCCCTGGGCACCCGGGGCATCGCCACCTGGTGCTCGAGACCGGACTCCGGCGTCTGAAAAGACGCGGTCATGTTAAAAATCTGCTCGCCGTGTTGAATCGCAATGACGCGCCGGTTGGAAAAGCTGCCACCGTCGCGGGCCCGATCAACGTTATAGACAACCGGCGCCTGCATATCGCCACGCTTCAGGAAGTAGGCATGCAGCGAATGCACCGCCCGCCCATCGACCGTCCGACTGGCAGCAGCCAGTGCCTGGCCGAGAATCTGGCCGCCAAAAACCTGTTCCGTTCCGAAATTCGAACTCTGGCCCCGGAAGATGTTCGTCTCAATGGTCTCGAGGTCGAGCATGCCAGTGAGGTACTTGAGGCGGTCGGTCATGCCCGAATTGTACCCGGGCTGTGCTAAGGTTTCGGCACGGAGGTGAGCAGATGAAAGACGCGCTCCAGACGATATCTCGCAAGGGCTCCCGACTGTCCAGTATCGGAATCTGGACCGCACTCATCGGCATTGTCCTTGCCGCCTTGTCCGGGCTCGGTGCCCGGGCCGGAGTCCTGTCACCGTTTGCCAGCATGGGCGCCTACGCTGCTGGCAGCCTGCTGCTGCTGATCGCGCTGATCACAGCCGGCCTCGGTTTGCTCCGCAGTGGCGGTTCGGCAGGCACTGCCTCCAGGCCCGCCACCTGGCTGGCGTTATTGGCCGGTCTCGCCGTTACCGCCAACAACGGGTTCGTGATGAACCAGGGGCGAGGCGCTCCCGGCATTCACGACATCACGACCGACACCGACAATCCCCCGGCTTTCGTCGCCGTCGTGCCGTTGCGCCAGGTTGCCGGCCAGAACCCGCCTGAGTACTCGGGACCCGAAACAGCGGCCGCCCAGAAGCTGGCCTTCCCGGACTTGCAGCCCCTCTACATCGCGCAGCCAGCCAATGTGGTCTTCGCCGCTGCAATGGCCGTCGTCGCGGAGAAGGGCTGGACACTGGTCGACGCCAACGAGGCCGAGGGTCGCATCGAGGCCACCGCTGAAACCGGCTGGGTGCGCTTCAAGGACGACGTCGTGATCCGCATCCAACCCGGAAGCGACCAGACCCGTGTTGACGTCCGCTCCAAGTCGCGCGTGGGCCGGGGTGACATGGGCGTCAATGCCCGGCGCGTGCGGGACTATCTCGGATCGTTGCAAAGCCGGCTGGCGCCCTGAAGCGCCCGCCATCAGCGAGCCGCTGATCAGCGCCGATGATTGATCCGCGCCAATGATTATGGAACCGACCATTCTCGAGATGGTCGAGTTCTATCTCCCGGTACTCGTGACCGCCGGCGATTACGCCCGGGAAATCCAGCCACGAATTTCCGGCCCACCGGACAAATTCGGCCAGAACCCCTGGGTTCAGGCCATCACAGATGCCGATCAGGGCGTGCAGACGTTCATCGAAGTCGCCACCCTGGCCCGCTTTCCCGCTGCCGGGTTCTACGGCGAAGAGCAGGAGCAGTCACGCCATACCACTTACTTCCCTGTGCAGGCCGATACCACGGTGTGGCTGGACCCGATAAACGGGACCTTTCTCTATAAGAATCAGCGACCTGGCTGGGACATCATCCTGTCCATCACCCGCCACGGCCAGTTGCTGGCGGCCATCAGTTACATGCCCGTGCGGGAACGGTTCTACCTTGGAATCCGCGGCTACGGCGCCTTTACCGGCGATCGCAATTCCCGCCAGATCGGGGCGATGTCGCCGCTCGCGACCGTACCCGGCAGCCGCGTGTGCCTGACCTATCAGGCACCAGATGCCCTCGCCCGCTTGCGACGTCACTGGGACGCGCTGGATATCGTCAACGATTACAGCCCGGAACTCGGCTTCGACAACCTGAACGACCTGTTCACCGGCCGACTGACGGCCTTTGCATCGAGCCGGGGAGATTTGCTCGACTGGGGAGCGATGGCCTTTATCGTCACCCAGGCCGGCGGGCTCGCGTCCGGCCTGGATGGCCGGCCCTTCGACGCCTTCGACAATTTTCAGTTGGGCAGCACCGACATGCTGGTGGCGACATCACCGGCTGTCCACGCCGAATTGCTGGCAACGCTTCGCGGCTGATCAATCCTCGAAGAAATACAGCACCAGCGTCTCGCAGGTGCAGGCCGGCTTCGTTTCACCCTCGATCTCGATCGTGTTCTCAAGGATCACCTGAAGGCCACCAGCGCGCTGCCGAGCCGAACGCAGCTTGCCCCGCAGCCGCACGCGCTTGCCCGCTGGCACCATGTTCTTGAAGCGCACATCATTGAGGCCGTAGTTGATCACGCGCTTGAGCCGCGTGAACTGAACGAAGGTATCGAGCAGCTTTGGCATTAGCGAAATGAGCAGGTAGCCATGCGCGATCGTTGTGCCAACCGGCAATTCCCGTCGCGCGCGCTCTACATCCACGTGAATCCACTGGTGATCCTCCGTGGCATCTGCGAAACGGTTGATGCGGTCCTGATCAACTGTGATCCATTCGGACACGCCAACTTCGCGGCCCTCGTAGGCCTTCACATCGGCGGCGCAGGAAAGTACCAGCATGGAACTTGCCGCGATCAGCCTCCGGACCTGCTGATGGCGCCGAAAAATTCGGTCCGGACGCGGTCGTCGTCCTGGAATGCGCCCAGCATTTCGCTGGTCGTCATCGTCACGTTGTCCCGATGCACCCCGCGGGTAGTCAGGCAATGGTGCTGGGCCTCGATCACAACAGCTACCCCACGGGGTTCCAGTACCTGCTGGATACAGCGGGCAATTTCAGCCGTGACCTTTTCCTGGACGATCAACCGTTTCGTGAACGCCTCGACCACTCGCACCAGCTTGCTGATGCCAGCCAGGCGACGGTCAGGCAGATACGCGACGTGCACCCGGCCGATGACTGGCGCCACGTGGTGTTCGCAGTGAGACTCAAAATCCACATTGGTCAGCGCGACGATGCGGTCGTAGTGCTCAACCTGGTGAAACGATGACCCCAGCAGCTCGTAGGGGTCGACGCGGTAGCCGGCAAACCAATCCTCGTAAGCGCCCAGAAAACGGGTGGGTGTCCGCTTCAGGCCGCTGCGCTGCGGATCCTCGCCGATAAAGGCAAGCAGCGTGCGCACGGCAGACTCGGCCTCATCGCGCGAAGGCTTGCGGACTGACTTCTTACGACTTGTGGCCATCGATTGTTTCCAGATAACGGTGCAGGTCGGCGGGCGTATTGACGCTACGAAGCGACAGCGGCCAGGCCGGATTCAGCAGCAGCGGATCGGCGGCAGCGAGTACGGCCCTGGGGCTGACGGGGCCGTTGCCGGCCTTCCTGGCCGCAGCGGCGAGGCGAGCGAGGGTAGCGGGTTCCCAGATGGCACACAACGGCTCTGGCAAGCGATCATCGGGGCTCCGCCAGGCAGTTGCTCCCCGGTCCGGATCGCGGCGGGCCACCAGCTCCTCCAGGGCGGCGTGTTCCAGGGCCGGCATGTCGCAGGCGAGAACCAGCCACGCGGTGACGGGATCGTACAGCCAGGCGGCCATCAGGGCACCCGCCGGTCCCGGTACGGATGCCGAGTCAAGAAGCACGGAAAACTGTCCACGCAATTCATCGCTGGCCTGCTCGGGCCGAATCGCGACGTGCACGGCGATCGTCAGGGGCGTCAGGAGACCAACACTCCGGGCCAGCAGCGTGCAACCATCGACAACGAGCGCCGCCTTGTCCGTACCCATGCGCACACTCTGGCCGCCGGCGAGTACCAGTCCCCGTAGCGGCGGCTGTTTCATGCGCCAGGACGGGCGGCTCCGATAGCGCTCTTGCCTCCCGTCTTGGCTATAAGGCGAATCTCGGCGATGACGATGTCGTGGGATAGCGCCTTGCACATGTCGTAGATCGTGAGGGCAGCCACTGATACACCGGTAAGTGCCTCCATTTCCACGCCAGTACGATGCTCCACGCGGGTGGTGCAATCGATCAGGACGTCTCCGGCGGCATCCAGCGCAATCTCGATACGGCAGGAATCCAGACCGATGGGGTGGCAAAACGGAATCAGTTCGTGCGTACGCTTGGCCGCCATGGTCCCGGCGATGATCGCCGTCTGGAACACCGGGCCCTTTGGCGTCCGAATTTCACCCTCGACGAATGCGGCGCGCACTTCGGGCGGCAGGATCACCCGCGCGCGGGCATGTGCGCTTCGCCGGGTGACGGCCTTGCCACTCACATCCACCATGGCGGGCTGGTTGCTGTCGTCAATGTGGGAAAGCATGGGTGAATTATAGCCTCGCCATCGCCGGCACCTCGGCGGCCACCAGCGCCCGACGCTGGCGCCAGGTAGCCCAGACCGCCATCAGCAGCGATACCGTGCCCCAGCCAAGGCCGACCACCACGCCGGCATCCAGGATGCCGCGCCACGGCTGGGGCACCCGATTGAAGAGCAGAACCGCCAGCACGATCAGGACGGTACCGATCCAGACGGTGCGCTGGAGCCGCGCCGTCGCGCCAAAATATCCCGTACAGAACAGCGGTGCGAACAACAGGCGCAGGAGAGTCGGATGCTCGTAGACATACAGGGCTCGCGCTGCTACGCGGGGCGCAAAACGCAACTGGAATCCGCGGTGACCCTCTGCCCACGCCATGAACACGCAGTTTGCTGCCAACAGCAGCCATTGGAGCCGTGTAAGCCCGGCCGTCACGGCATCAGCGGCGTAAGCTCCCAGACTGAACGCGGCATATACCAGCACTGCGACAATACCGGCAATCCCCCACAGAGCCCCCAGTGCCCGAATCCGCTCGGACACCGTGCCCCGACGCTCCCGCCGTTCTTGAACTGATATCATCGCGCCCGCATTTTCAGACTATATCGCCGCCGAATCCAGCACGTTGCCGGAGTGACACCACAAAGCACCATGGGCCGCACGATTATTGACAAGCTGTGGGATGCGCACGCTGTCGCCGACCTGGGTGATGGCACGAGCCTGCTGTACATCGACCGGGTCTTCCTCCACGAACGCACTGGCAGCGTGGCCCTCAAGGGGCTGGAAGCAGCCGGACGGCACGTTCGCAATCCCGAGCAGGTCTTCTGCACGATGGATCATATCGTGGACACGACCCCCGGGCGCACGGACGACACTCGCGTGCCGGGCGGCCGGGAATTCATCACCAGCACCCGGGCTTCGGCGCGGGCGGCGGGCATTAATCTCTTCGACCTCGGCGACGACCGCCAGGGAATCGTCCACGTGGTGTCCCCCGAACAGGGGATCGCCCTACCCGGCGTCACGCTGGTCTGCCCCGACAGCCACACGTGCACGCTCGGTGGCCTGGGAGCACTGGCCTGGGGCATCGGGTCAACCGAGGGCGAACACGCGCTGGCGACCAAGACGCTCGCTGTCCGCAAGCCCAAGCTGATGCGCATCCGGTTTGAGGGCAAGCTGGCGCCCCGCGTGTCTGCCAAGGATCTGATCCTGCACCTCATTCATCGCTTCGGCGCCTCCGGCGGCGCGGGCTATGCGATCGAATTCGCCGGCAGCGCCATTCGCTCATTACCGGTGGAAGCCCGACTGACCCTGTGCAATATGGCGGTCGAATTCGGCGCCTGGACCGGAATCGTCGCTCCCGATGATCTCACCTTCGATTACGTCCGCGGCCGCCCGTTTGCCCCGACGCCCGGGCAGTGGGATCAGGCAGTCGCCTGCTGGCGTACCTTGCCGTCGGACAGCGACGCCACTTTCGACCTGGAGCACGAAGTCGATTGCTCAGGCCTGGCGCCCCAGGTGACCTGGGGCACGAGCCCGCAGCACGGTGGCGGCATCAACGACCGGGTCCCCGACCCGGCCGTCGAAACGGATGCCAACCGGCGGCAATCGGCGGAACGGGCCCTGCAATACATGGGCCTCACGCCCGGCACCCCCTTGATCGGGTTGTCCATCGGGGCTGCGTTTATCGGTTCCTGCACCAACAGCCGGATCAGCGATCTGCGGGAGGCCGCCAGCGTGCTGCGCGGCCGGCACGTGGCGGCAGGCGTGAAGGCGATCTGTGTGCCGGGATCCACCCAGGTCAAGAAGGCCGCCGAGGCCGAAGGCCTTGATCAGGTGTTTCGAGACGCCGGGTTCGAATGGCGTGAATCCGGCTGTTCGATGTGCTTCTACGCGGGTGGTGAAAGCTTCGGACTCGAAGAGCGCGTGGTGACCAGCACCAACCGCAATTTCGAGAATCGCCAGGGGCCGCGGACGCGGTCTCACCTGGCGAGTCCGGCCACGGTGGCCGCATCAGCCATTGCCGGTGCGCTGGCTGACGTCCGCAACCTGCCCCCCGCCTGATTCCGCGAGAGACTTAAGAGCACGCCATGGAAAAGTTCAGGACCCTAACCGCCATCGCGGCACCGCTGTTGCGCATCAACATCGACACTGACGCGATCATTCCCAGCCGTGAAATGAAGCGCGTATCGAAGGACGGACTGTCCGAAGGGTTGTTTGCCGGATGGCGCTACCAGTCGCCCGGCAGCCGCGAGGAGAACCCGGCTTTCGTCCTCAACCAGTCCCCCTACCGGCACGCCCGGATCCTTCTGTCCGGGAACAACTTCGGCTGCGGGTCGTCGCGCGAGCACGCCGTGTGGGCGTTGCACGAATGGGGCATCCTTGCCGTCGTGGCGCCGAGCTTCGGAGCAATCTTCCAGGGTAATTGCGTCCGTAATGGCATTGTCCCCGTGATCCTCGACAATGCCATCGTCGAGTCACTGGCCCGGCAGGTTGAAGCCGATCCGGGGAAGAACCTGGTGACTGTCGATCTCGTTGAGTGCGCCGTCGTCGCTCCCGACGGGAGCCGGCACACGTTCTCCATTCCCGAGGCAGACCGGGAAATGCTGCTCGAGGGCCTCGACTCGATTGCGGTCACACTCAAACGAGACGCGGAGATTCTCGACTTCCGGGAGCAGGACAAGGTCCGGCGGCCCTGGATCTACCTGGCACGGGATCCTACGGGGCAGCGATGACCTTGCGCGTCACAAGTTCCTTGATCTGGGCATCTGAATAGCCGACTTCCCGCAGCAACTCACGGGTGTGCTCCCCTGCCCGCGGAACGTCGCGGTGTACACCAAAGCGCTCACCGTCCATTTCCAGCGGTAGCGCCGGCAGGCGGGTCTTTTCACCGGCACGGGGACCGTCGGTTACCGTGAGCGGCAACAAGCCGTTGCTCGCGGCCAGGTGCGGATCGTCGAAGAGCTCCTCGGGCCGCGCGATAGGCGCAAACGGCAGGCCGGTCTTTTCCAGCTTGGCCATCAACTCCCGCTTGGTGTACTTGTGGAATGTCGCCTTGATCACAGGCAACAGGCGTTCCTTGTGCTTCACCCGATCATTGTTGCCGTCGAGGGTGCGATCAGCGGCCAGATCGTGCAACTCGAAAGCGGCACAAAAATCCTTCCACTGTTTGTCACTGACCACGCCGACAAACACCTGCTGCTCGTCGCCAGTCTCGAACACCTGGTAGATAGCCCACGCAGAAACCCGCACCGGCATCGGCGCGGCCGGTTTGCCGGTGACCGCGAACTGCGCCATGTGCTGCCCCACCAGAAACACCGTGCTCTCGTACAGTGAAGCAACGATATTCTGACCTTGCCCGGTGGTGTGGCGCTGAAACAGGGCCGCAATGACGCCGACAGCGCCAAACATGCCGCCCTGTACGTCGATAACGGAGGTGCCCGCACGCAGTGGCTGCCCCGGCGGGCCGGTCATGTAGGCCAGCCCCCCCATCATCTGGGCCACCTCGTCCAGTGCCGTTCGGTTCTCGTAGGGGCCGCGGAGGAAGCCCTTCTCGGAGCAGTAGATGAGCCGTGGGTGACGGGCCTTCAGGGCCTCAAATCCAAACCCGAGGCGGTCCATCGTGCCGGGCCGGAAATTCTCGATCAGGACGTCAGCGCCGGCGACCAGCCGCATCACGAGATCGCGACCGTCGTCGGCCTTCAGGTCCACACAAACGCTGCGCTTGTTGCGGTTGTACATTGGAAAGTAGCCAGCGCCTGACCCGGGCAGCCGGCGCGTGCTGTCCCCGTCGACTGGTTCGATCTTGATAACGTCCGCACCCAGATCCGCAAGAATGAGCCCCGCTGCGGGCCCCATGACCATGTGCGTGAACTCGATAACCCGCACCCCGGCGAGGGGCAACCCCTGTCGTCCTGTCATTGTCCTTGCCTTGGTTCCAGTCGTGTTATGCCCGCCGCCATGCACCGCGGGGGCTGTTTCGCGCTGGGATTATCGCCCAGGGCGCCCCCATATAGAATAATGGCCTTCTGATGACAGGACTCTTCCATGGCTGGTGCTAGCAACATTGACGTACTTGTGAGCGAAGTGGGCCCCCGCGATGGCCTGCAGAGCATCAAGTCCATCATGCCGACGGCGGCGAAGAAGGCCTGGATTGCCGCCGAGGCGGCGGCCGGTGTGCGTGAAATCGAAGTCTGCTCATTCGTTCCTGCCAGGCTGCTCCCGCAGATGGCCGATGCCGCGGAAGTCGTCGCTTACGCGCGCACCATCCCCAATCTCACCGTGCTGGCACTGGTCCCGAACTTCAAGGGCGCCGAAAATGCCATTGCGGCTGGCGCACACAAAATCGCCATCCCTCTTTCCGCGAGCGAGACCCACAGCAAGGCGAACCTCCGCAGGACCCACGCGGAAGTGCTCGAGGACGTGCGCCGCATAGCCGACCTCCTCCGCTCGATGCCGGCCGACAAGCGCCCCGGCTTCGAGGGCAACGTGGCGACCGCCTTCGGCTGCACGCTGGAGGGCACCGTGCCCGAGAGCAAGGTGGTGGAACTGGCCGCGGCATTGATGGAGGCCGGCTGCGACGATATCGGGCTCTCCGACACTACTGGTTACGCCAATCCGGCCCAGGTGCGCCGGTTGATCCGTCTCGTTCGCAAGGAAGTGGGCAACGACAAGCTCAGTGGCGTCCATCTCCACAACACCCGGGGACTCGGTCTTGCGAACGCCCTCGCCGCCCTCGAGGAAGGGATCACCACCCTCGACAGCTCCCTCGGGGGCCTGGGCGGCTGCCCCTACGCCCCGGGCGCGAGCGGCAACATCGTGACCGAGGACCTGGTCTTCATGCTGGACGCCATGGGCTTGCGGACGGGCATCGACCTCGTGAAGCTGCTGAAGGTCCGGTCGATACTCGGGGAGGCCCTGCCGGCCAACGAACTCTACGGCTTCACACCGGAAGCCGGACTGCCAAAGGGCTATCACGCCGGGGGCTGGGGCGTCGGGCAGCAGGCTGCCTGACCTCATCGTAAATAACAAAGGGGGCGGCATCCAGCGGATGCCGCCCCCTTTTACGTGCGCCCCGATCAGTACCTGAAGTTCATGTCCAGCTGCAGGCGATCGTAGTCCTGCCCGATGCCGGCGTTTTCGTCGATGGTGTTGATGAAGTAGCTGAAGGCCAGGTTCCACTTGTCGCCGAGTGCGTAAGCACCGCGCAGCACGTGGCCTTTGTTGTCGGTGCCGCCACCGCCGAAGTCCGAGTCCGTCAGCGCACCAAACACTGCGTCGGCTTCCAGGTCCTGGTACGCGTAGCTCGCCTCCCAGGTACCCTTGGCCTTGGCTGCGCCCAGCAGTATGCCGGCGGCAATGCCGGTGTCGAACTGGTCCGCATCCGTGTTTTGCACGTAATCAACAAAGATGCTTGTCGGCAAGCCCAGCAGCTTGAATCCCACGTCTGCAGCCAACTCCAACTCCTGGTAGTCGAACAGGTACTCGTTGGTCAGGGGGTTAAAGCTGTTGCCGAAGAAGTCCGTGTCATCGCCGTAGAAGGTACCCTTGCCGGCAGTGCTGAAGCTGAAGTATCCGACGCCTGCGGTCAGCTTGACGTCATCGTTGACCGGCACCAGCACGCCGAACTGCGCGCCATAGGTGAACTCCTCGGTTTCGTTGCTGTCACTCTCGAGCCAGGTGCCCATGACATTGCCGAAGAACGGTCCGGTCGTATAGGTAGCGCCCAAGCCCTCGGGATTCCAGTCGCTGTCCCAGAGCAGGGCGTGCTTGCCCGGACGGTACAGGAAGTTCTTGAACTTGCCGCCGGTGACATTGAGTCCGGACAACGCTGCCCAGTTGAAGTAGGCCAGGTCGATGAAGACGTCCTTGCGGGATCCGCCGTTGCCGATCGTCTGGTTACTCGACACCGGGTCGCCATCCTCCGCGGTGGAGAGCCCGAAGCCCACCTCCAGATTGTCCTGGGGCTTGGCCACGATCGCGGCCCGGGCGCGAATGCGCTGGCGATTCCGGTCGCTGTCCGCAGTTTCCTGATCGATGTTTTCGTACCGGTACCGCAGGTCGCCCTGCAGGGCCACCTTCTCGGCCCAGCCAGCCGGCGACGGCTTGGCAGGGGCAGCAGGTTCAGCCGGGGCAGGCAAAGCGGCAACTGCCGGGGCAGGTGCCGTCGGCCTCTGGGTCGCTTTCTCGAGTTCTGCGATCCGCCGGTCCTGGGCTTCGATACGCTCGAGCAGCTCCTGGACCTGCTCGTCGGTCACGGCGCCGAAGGCTACCGGCGCATTCAGGGTCAGCCCGGCAGAAAAACCTAATGCCAGCGCGTATACCGCACGTTTCATGGGTGTTACCTCGTCCTCTGTGGTTGTCAGGTCGGAAGCCGCTGGCGGCCAATGCCACCGCGGCGCACGGAAGGGAGTGTGCTACGGGCTTGTTACGGATTTATGAAACTGAAGCCATAAGGAAGCGGCTTCGTAAGATTCCCGCGAAAGAGACGGGCGGTCGACCGACCGCCCGGCCGGCTGGTCTAGCCGAAGCGGCCGGTAACGTAGTCTTCCGTGAGCTTGTGGGACGGGTTGGTAAAGATCTTGTCGGTGGGCCCCACCTCGACCAGGCGGCCCAGGTGGAAATATGCCGTGCGGTTGGAGACCCGGGCAGCCTGCTGCATCGAGTGGGTAACGATCGCGATGGCATACTTCTGTGACAACTCGTCGATGAGGTCCTCGATCCGGGCCGTGGCAATCGGATCAAGGGCTGAGCAGGGTTCATCCATCAGAATGACTTCAGGATTCACGGCAATGGTGCGCGCAATGCACAGCCGTTGCTGCTGCCCGCCCGACAGACCGGTACCCGGCTCATCGAGCCGGGACTTGACC
>CAZPNN010000361.1:0-2059 GCA_964587605.1 uncultured Chromatiaceae bacterium | reverse complement strand
CTCGCGGCATCCGGCTCCATCGCCGCCTGGCAGGAAATGTCGCTGGGCGTCGAACTCAGTGGGATTCGCGTGGCCGAAGTGCTGGTCGACGTTGGCGACACGGTGCGCGCCGGACAACCCTTGCTCCGGCTCGATGCGCGGACGCTGGAAGTCCAGGCCCGCCAGGCTGAGGCCGGCGTCGCTCAGGCGCAGGCCAGCCTGAAACTGGCGCGCGCCAACGCTGAACGCGGTGAATTGCTCGTCAAGGAGGGCCTGATCTCCGGAAGCGACGCCGACGAATTGCGCGCCACGCTGACCAGCGCCGACGCGCAGCTAGCGGTTGCACAGGCTGATCGGGAAGCGGCGCGCCTGCGCCTCGGTTTCGCCACACTCAGGGCGCCCGATGCCGGCGTGATATCGGCGCGGACCATCCAGCCCGGCCAGATCATCTCGTCCGGCACGGATCTGCTGCGCCTGATTCGCCAGGGTCGCCTGGAATGGCGGGCCGAGCTGACGGAGGCCGATCTCGGCCGGGTGTCGCCTGGTACGGCGGTTGAGCTGACGAGCCCTGGCGGGCAACCGGTGGCGGGCAGCGTGCGGGCCGTGTCGCCTGCCGTGAATCCCGATACGCGAACGGGACTGCTCTACGCCGATCTGCCGTCGCCCGGTGACCTCCGCGCCGGGATGTTCGCCCAGGGGCGACTGCTGCTCGGGTCGGCCGCCGCCACCGTCCTGCCGCGACAGGCGATCGTGTTTCGGGACGGCTTTCCCTACGTGTTTGTCGCGGGTTCCGGCAGCGGCGCGCTATTCAACGTCGAACAGCGGCGAATCTCGATCGGTGCCCAGCGCGGGGAGTACACCGCAGTGACAGACGGGCTGAAGCCCGAAGAACGGGTCGTCGTCAGTGGCGCGGGGTTCCTGAGCGACGGTGACCTCGTCCGGGAAGTCGCCGGGAGCAATGCCGATACGGCCCAGGCCGGCGCTGCCGGCGGGAAACCTGCGCCGTGAATGTTTCCCTCTGGGGCATCCGGAATCCGGTTGCGGCAGCGCTGATCTTCGCGGTGTTGTGTGTCGCGGGCCTCTATGGCCTGCGGCAGTTGCCGATTTCCCAGCTGCCCGAGATGGCGGCTCCGGAGATCACCATTACGGTAAACCTGCCCGGCGCCACGCCCGGCCAGCTCGAGACCGACGTGACGCGCAAGGTGGAGGACGCCGTGGCGTCGCTCGCCGACATCGACAAGCTCAGTTCCACGATCAACGAGGGCGTTTCCAAAACCCGCATCCAGTTCGACTTGCGTCGGGACATTGACCTGGCGATGGAAGAGGCGCGCGATGCCATCGACCGGATCCGCGCCGAGTTGCCGCCAGACATCGAGGAACCCGTGCTCGCGCGGGTTTCTTTGCAGGGGCCGACCCTGCTGGCCTACGCGGTGGTATCGGACCGGCTGGCACCCGATGAACTCAGCTGGTTTGTCGATGACACCGTGCGCAAAGCGCTGTTCAGTGCACCGGGCGTAGGCCGGGTACAGCGCTCCGGCGGGGTCGAGCGCGAGGTGCGTATCGACCTGCGCCCCGCCTCGCTGCAAGCTTTCGGGCTAACGGCCGGAACCGTCTCGGCGCAGCTGGCCCGCCTGCAGGTCGAACTGCCGGGCGGCCGCACCACGCTTGGCGGCGGCGAGCAGTCGGTGCGTACCGTCGCGACCGTGCAAACGGCCGCCGATCTCGCCAATTTTCCGATCTCGCTGCCGGACGGCCGCTCCGTGCGATTGTCATCGCTCGCCACCGTCACCGACGGCATTGCCGAGCCACGCGAGATGGCGCTCCTTGATGGCAAGCCGGTTGTGTCGATCTCACTGCAGCGTGCTGCCGGGACCAGCACCGTGGTGGTCGGCAAGGGCGTGCGGCAGAAGATCGCGGAACTGAGCGCCGCCCACCCGGAGGTGCGCTTCGTCGAAGTGGCGTCGGGGGTCGAGCCGGCGCAGGACTCCTACGACGCGTCGATCACCATGCTGGGCGAGGGGGCGCTGCTAGCCGTATTCATTGTCTGGCTCTTCCTGCGCGACTGGCGGGCCACCTGGAT
>CAZPNN010000360.1:0-4554 GCA_964587605.1 uncultured Chromatiaceae bacterium | reverse complement strand
CCGCCGCCACTTCCGGGGTCAGTGATGGTGTTGTCGCCACCGCAGGACACCAGTGCACCGGCTGCTGCAACCAGACACAAGGAAAATAGTTTCTTCAACACGATAACTCCCTCACCAGGCACCGGACTCGTCACTCAGGCGAACCGGCCCTTCCCTAAAGCAAATGCGGCCTTGAAAACCTTTGGCCTCAGTAAATATTCGAACCTTCACGCAGGATCTTCGGCGTCACGAAGATCAGCAGTTCCGACTTGTTCGTGATCTTGCGCGTAGAGCGGAAGAACGAGCCAATGCCCGGAATGTCGCCGAGGAATGGCACCTTCGTGACGTCCTCGGACTCCTCCGTCTCGTAAATGCCACCGAGAACCACGGTCTGGCCGTTGTTCACCAGCACCTGGGTCTGGATGGCGCGAGTGTCGATGCTCGGCACCGAGCCGCCGTTCGCGCTGGACACATTGGCACCAACACTGTCCTTGGTGACTTCGAGGTCCAGGATGATCCGGTCATCCGGCGTTATCTGCGGGGTCACCGTCAGGCTCAGCACGGCTTCCTTGAACTGGGTGGTCGTGGCGCCGCTGGAGGCTGCCTCCTGGTAGGGAATCTCGACACCCTGCCGGATGGACGCCTCCTTCTGGTTGGCCGTGATCACGCGTGGCGAGGACACCACCTCGCCGCGGCCCTCGGCCTGCAGGGCGGAAAGTTCGAGATCCACGAGGAAGTCTTCGTTAAGCAGTGCCAGGGCCAGCGTGCCGGCCGGATTGGCTAAAGGCAGGTTGACGTTGTACCGGTCGTTGAGTGCCGGAATCTGGACCGGAAACGGCTGGCCGGTGTTGTTGATGTTGCCGATGCCGGAATTCACGATCGTGTTAGCGCCCTCTCCGGTGCCGGTTACCGCGACCAGCCCGTCGGAATGATCCGAGACACCGGTAAAGCCCCAACGCACCCCGAGTTCGCGGCTGAAGTCGTCCCGCACGATGACGATGCGCGACTCAATGAGCACCTGGCGCACCGGGATGTCCAGATTGTTGACGAGCCGGCGAATCTCCGAGATGCGCTCCGCCACGTCCTGCACGAGCAGGGTGTTGGTGCGCTCATCAATTCCGACAGAGCCGCGTTCGGACAGCAGCGAGTTACCCTTGCTGCCCTTCATGAGGTCGGCCAGATCGGCAGCCTTGGCATAGTTGACCTGCACGTACTCGGAGAGCAGTGGCTCGAGCTGGCGAATTTCCTTGCGGGATTCCAGATCGGCCTTCTCGCGAGCCGCGATTTCGTCGGCCGGGGCCACGATGATCACGCCACCGTTCTCGCGCATGTCGAGGCCTTTGGTGGCCAGCACGATATCCAGCGCCTGGTCCCAGGGCACGTTCTGCAGGCGCAGGGTCACATTGCCCTGCACAGTGTCGGACACAATGATGTTGCGGCCGCTGACATCGGCCAGCAGCTGCAGGACCGCGCGCGTCTCGATGTCCTGGAACGACAGGGTCAAACGCTCGCCCGTGTATTCCCGGTCAGGGCTGAACAGCGTCGGCTTGGATTCGATCTCCTGCTTGACGACCGGTGCGACTTCAACGGTGAACACGTTGTCGGACTGGTAGGCAAGCTCCTCGAACGGCAGCTTCGCGACAATGCTCACGCGTGCGCCGGTCGGCGTGCGCCCGGATTCGATCATGCTCACCGGCGTGGCGAAGTCGGCCACATCAAGGCGCTTCATCTGGCTGTCGGGCAGCGTCGTGCCGGCAAATGTCAGCAGGATCCGGTCGCCCTCCTTGCGCACGTCCACGGGGGTCCCGGGGTCGGACAACGTGATGACCACCCGACCACCGCCGTTATCGCCGCGGCGGAAATCAACGTTGTCGATCCGGCGGCCCACGCTGGCGTCTGCAGCCGCGGAAGTGGCGGGCGGCGCAGCGGCGGGAAAGGAGGCAACGGCGGTATCCGCTGCACCAGGGGCACCGAGCGTGACGACGATTGAATTGCCCTCCACGCGGGTCTCGTACGGAACCAGCGTGTCGAGATTCAGGACGACCCGGGTCCGGCCTTCGGCTTCGGCCGCCAGAATGGTGTCGAGCGGCCCGACCTTGACGTCCTTGCGCCGGGACGGGAGCGCCAATGTCGTGCCAGGCAGATCGAGGGAAATGCGGGCCGGATTATCGATAGTGAACGCCAGTGGTGTGGGTGCCGGGCCGGACGTCATCAGCCGCAGTTCGATGCGGTTTCCCGCCAGCGGCTGTACCTGGATTTCCTGCAACTGGTTGGCGGCCTGCGCCTGGCCTTGGGCCTGCGTCTGCGCTTGGGCCTGCGCCATGACCGCACTGCCGAGTGTGCCACCGAGCGCAAAGATCAGCCCGGTGATTGCTGGCGCGAGTGTGCAGCCGGTGGCCCTAAGCCACCCAACCGGCGTTCCGCCACGCTCATTGCCCCTGGTCGTGCTCATCATTCCGTACTCCCAAACTGTCCTGTGTCGGCGACCGGTCACTAGCCCCGGCCCCATCAATTCTCGAGCGCGATCGAGGCTGATCGCTTGTAGAAACTGCCGATGCCATCCGGCACCAGTTCCTCGATCTGAATCTCTGCCTGCATAACCGCCACTACCCGGCCGTCGTACTGGCCGATGTAGTTGCCGGCTTGAACCTTGTGAATCAGGCCGTCCTGCGTCTGCACGAGGCCGTAATTGCTGTTGCCCTGACTCAAGGTCCCGGCCATGGCCATTGTGTCGAGCGGGAACTGCTCCAGGTATTCCTTCGCGCGCGCCGAGTCCGGCCGTGGTCCGCCAGCGCCAGCGCGGCCTGCGGGACGGTCTGGAGTGAACGGTGAACGCAGCTTGTCCGCTTCATAGGCAAACATTTCGTAAGGCTTGATCTGGGGCAAGGCCTCGATACGGCCGCCGGGCCGGGCCTTGACCTCATCGATGTACTTCAGCAGATCCGACTGCCCGCCGCCGCAGCCGGCCAGCGCCCCAGCGACGAGTAGCAGGGTTAAAACTGTTCTTGCGCGGGAGCTCATCACCATCAACCCTTCTTCCCGGCCGCGGGCTTCCGATTGCCCTTGCTCGTATCGCGCGTGGTTCGGGCCTTGCCTTTCTTGCCACGGACCGACTTGGCTTCCTCTTCAGCAGCCAGGGACGCCACTTCTTCCTCGTCCAGATAGCGGTAGGTCTTGGCGGTAACGTTCAGGACCAGTTCGTCGAAGGTGGCGTCCTTGCCCTGGGGTACGGCCTCAATGTCGTGCAGGGTCACGATCCGGGGCAAGGCAGCGATGTCGCTGACGAACCTGCCAAACTCGTGATAGGAACCGGACAGCCGGATCTTGATCGGCTTCTCCGCGTAGAAATCCTTGCGGATTTCATCGGTTGGCTGGAACAGCTCTTCCTGCAGGCCGGCGCCGAGACCGGTCTGGGAGATATCAACCAGCAGGTTCGGGATTTCGGTCTTGCCAGGCAACTGGCGCAGCATGGTGCCGAAAGATCGCTCGATCTCGGCAAGCTGAGCCTTGTAGGCGGTGAAATTGGCGGCCTTCTTCTGCTTGCCCTCGAAACTCGTGCGCAGCTGCCGCTCTTCGGCCTGAACCTTCTCCAGGTTCGGCATCTGGTTTTGCCAGACGAAGAACCAGAAGGCACCGGCGGTGGCAATCAGGAAGACGAGCAGCATGAAAAATGCCTGTATCGGCATGGGCCAGCGGCCGATGTCATTGATATCCAGGCTCTTTAGTTCGTCGAGGAAGTTCATGGCGTAACCTCCTCGTCGGTCACTGACACCTGATTGGCGTACACCGTGAACTGTGAGGAGCGGCCCGCAAACTCGCCGGTCTCGACCGGGCCGGCACCCTTCTTCTGGCGAGCGCCTGTTTCGCGCACCTCGACCACTTCAAGGTCGGGTTGTGTCAGCCACTTGGACTTGTCGATATTGCGCATGAATGCCGACACTCGCGTGTTCGACTCGGCATCGCCCTTGATCTCGAGGCGGCGCCCGCTCTGCTTCACCGATGTCAGGCGCACGCCATCGGGCAGTGTTCTCACCAGTTCATCAAAGATGTGGACGACCTCTGGCCGGCTGCGCTGGAGTTGCTCGATGATTTCCATGCGGGCCAGCAAGCGTTCTTTCTTCGACTCGAGATCGAGAATTTCCTCAATGCGCTTGTCGAGCGCGGAAATCTCGGCCTTCAGCAGATCGTTGCGCTCGACCTGATTGCCGATGATGCCGGCCATCACGAAGCTGGACGCCAGAACGGCCAGGCCGGCTGCGCCCAGCGCAACGCCAAGCCCGATGAAGAACTGAGTCCGCCGCTTGGCTCGCAGCTCTGCCCGGTGGGGCAGCAGATTTATTCTTGGCATGGTTAGTCGAAGCTCCGCAGCGCCAGCCCACACGCCGTCAGCAAGGCGGTGGCGTCCCGCCGGATTCCCTGGGACTTTGCCTTGCTGGCGATCTTCATTTGGCCGAGTGGATCCCCGATTTCCGTGGGGATCCCCACCTTGCTTGAAATCATGTCGGCAACACCGCCGATGTTGGCGCAGCCGCCGCAGACCAGGATCTGGTCGGGCTGCTCGCGGCCACCGCCGGA
>CAZPNN010000359.1:0-3616 GCA_964587605.1 uncultured Chromatiaceae bacterium | reverse complement strand
TCTTCGCCCCGTTTGAGGAAGAACGTTGCCAGTTGCACCTGCGCGCGGCGCACGCCGAGCAGGTTCCCCGCCTCCTTGTGATCGACCGCCAGGACCACGGTGAGCAGCGCGTCGCGAACCCCGGGCTTCGCGGCGGCCGCTTCCACCAGGTGCGCTATATCGTAGGCTGCCACCCCCAGCAGGAAGGGCAGGCCGCTGCCGCTTGCCAGGCGCCCGTAGAAGCGGATGCGGTTCGCCACCTCGAGGACTGCGGGCTCGAGATCTTTCGCGAGCAGCGCCTCCCCGAGCAGCCGGTACTGGTGCATCACGAAGTAAGCCGTGCGCGGATCGGTGCCATTGATCGCCGCGCGAAGGTAGCTGTGGAAGGCGCGCTGGCAGAGTTCCAGCAGGGCGGGCTGCCCGCTGGCGAAGCGCTCGGCGAGCCGGCGCGTGTGGATCGCGATCATGCTGGCGACGTCGCGCGCGACACCGACGGCATCAACGAACAGGGCCAGGTACTGGCGCAGGATCTTGGCCTCGAACCAGCTGCGGTCGCGCGCGATGTCGTCGACCGCGCTTTGCGCCAGCGCAACGAAGTCGGGATCCCGCGCGACGGCCTCATCGACGCGGAACCAGCTGTCCGGCAGCCGCTCGCGCGGATCGGTGACGTCGGCGAGCAGCGTGGCCAGAGATTCCACGGCGGCCATCGCGATTCCCCGGTCGTGGTTTTTCATTGCGCCCCGCGCGACGTCCTCGAGATCCTCCACGGCCTCGATCACAGCGAGCTTCATTCCCATCGGATCGCCGCCTCCCGCCTGGCGCACCTTCTCGAGTGTGTCGGCGCGAATACGCGCGATCACCCCCAGGGGGGAAACGAACTGGAACACGTAGGCGAAATACGGCAATAGCGCCAGCATGCCGATGGTCATCATGCCCACGGCAAGCAGGAACCCCCCGCGCGGCACGAAAGGCGCCTCGCCCACCTCGCCCGTGAGCACCAGCGCGAGCCAGATGCAGAGCACCGTGGTGAGCAGGAAGAACGTCATCACCGCGACATTCACCGGGTCGCGCACGAAAAGCGCAGTCACCCGGTGGGTGTACCGAGTCGCTGACAACTCGAGGACGATGGCGACGACTGTGATCAGGATCGCGAGCATGCCGGCGACGACCTGGGCGGAGCCGCTCATCAGCGATGCGGCCGCGTCCTTGTCGAGCGTTCCGAGCCAGTGCAACGGGTGCCGCCAGGCGCCGCTGCCCTCGAGCCAGCTCGCAATGGCCACCAGGGCCGCTGACAGGACGACCAGCGCTGCAAAGGGCAGGAGTCCGACGCTCTGTCTCTTCAGCGATACCGTGTCTGCCATGGCGCGGACGCTACCCCCGATGCTGTCCATGGGTCAACGCCCGCCCCGTGCCACTTGAAATTCCGGCATCCGGCCCTATAAAGACCGTTCCCCGCTCCAAGGTGCCAAAGTTCATGACTGTCGCTGCGCGCGAAACCCACGGTTTTCAGGCCGAGGTGCAGAAACTCCTGCACCTGATGATTCATTCCCTCTACAGCAACCGGGAGATCTTCCTCCGGGAGCTGATCTCCAACGCTTCCGACGCGGCCGACCGCCTGCGCTTCGAGGCGCTGGCGAATCCCGCCCTGCTGGAGCCCGACCCGGAGCTGAAGGTCCGCGTGGAGTACGACGCGACGGCCAAAACGGTGTCGGTCGAGGACAACGGCATCGGCATGACGCGGGAAGAGGTGATCCGGCAGCTGGGCACGATTGCCCGCTCGGGAACCGGCGATTTCCTGAGCCAGCTTGGCGGCGAGCAGCGCAAGGACGCCAACCTCATCGGCCAGTTCGGCGTGGGCTTCTATTCCGCCTTCATCGTGGCCGACCGGGTCGTGGTCGAAACCCGTCGCGCGGGGCTGCCGGAGGCCGAGGGCGTCCGCTGGGAATCGGACGGGCAGGGCGAGTTCAGCGTCGAGGCCCTGGAGCGGGTCGGGCGTGGCACGCGGGTGACCCTGCATCTGCGCGAGGATGCGGCGGAATACGCCGATGAGTTCCGGTTGCGAACGTTGATCCGCAAGTACTCCGATCACATCGCCTTCCCGGTGGTGATGACCACCCTTCCTGAAGAGGGCGAGGCGAAGGAAGAGACGGCGAACTCGGCCAAGGCACTGTGGACCCGGCCGCGCACCGAGATCAGCGACGACGAGTACCAGGAGTTCTACCGGCACATATCGCACGACTTCCAGGCGCCGCTGACCTGGAGCCACAACAAGGTGGAAGGGAAACGGGAGTACGTAAGCCTGCTGTACGTTCCGGCCCGTGCACCGTGGGACCTCTGGAACCGGGCTGGCTCCAGGGGCCTGAAGCTTTACGTCAAGCGCGTCTTCATCATGGACGACGCCGAGCAGTTCCTGCCGCTTTACCTGCGCTTCATGCGCGGCGTCGTGGACTCCGGCGACCTCTCGCTCAATGTGTCGCGGGAGCTGCTCCAGCAGGACGCCATCGTCGAGTCGATGAAGGCGGCGCTGACCAAGCGCGTACTCGACATGCTGGACAAGCTGTCCAGGGGCGATGCGGAAAAATACGCGACCTTCTGGAAGGAATTCGGCCGCGTGATCAAGGAAGGGCCGGCTGAGGATTCTGCCAATCGGGAGAAGATTGCCGGCCTGATGCGCTTCTCGTCCACCCACAACGGCAGCGCCACGCCCGACCAGTCGCTGGCCGACTACATCGGGCGGCGAACCGGCGACCAGAAAATCATCTGGTACCTGACGGCCGACAGCTTCGGCGCCGCCCGGTCCAGCCCGCACCTCGAGGTGTTCCGCAAGCGCGGCATCGAGGTCCTGCTGCTCACCGACGCGATCGACGAGTGGCTGATCGGCCACCTTGGTGAGTTCGACGGCCACGAGTTCCGGGATGTGAAGCGCGGCGAGCTCGAGCTGGATGCGGCGGCTGATGCGGCGGCGGAGTCGCCAAAGCCGGAGGCTTCCGGGCACAGCGCGATCATTGCGCGACTGAAGACGGAACTGGCAGGCCAGGTCGAGGACGTGCGTGCCACGGACCGCCTGAGCGAATCTGCTGCCTGTCTGGTCCTTGGTGAGCACGAGATGGGCGCGCAGATGCGCAAGCTCATGCAGGCCACCGGACAGGCGGTACCCGAGACGAAGCCGATCCTTGAAATCAATCCCGGTCATCCGCTGATTGCGCGACTGGCGGCCGAAACCGACGACACCCGTTTCGCTGATCTGGCCCGGCTGGTGTTCGACCAGGCGCACCTGGCGGAAGGCGGGCAGCTCGCGGATCCGGGTGGCTTTGTGCAGCGGCTGAACCGGGTGTTGCTTGGTACTCCGTAGCCCGCGGCCACCCGGCGGGAAATCCTGTCCGGCTACCGCTCAGACTAATCGGAGGTCCACGGTGAGCGCCCGGACAGGACACCCGCCGTGCGGCCGCTGCGCCGGGGCTCCAACCAAACTGGCGCTTTCAGTTACCCTCTGCCGATGAGCAGCGGCCCCCCACCACGCGAAGCCTTGACGCTCGACGGCCCGGCAGGCCGCCTCGAAGCTCTGCTCGACACACCTTCCGGGCCGCTGGCGACGGCGGTCGCCGTGGTGTGTCACCCGCATCCCCAGCATCAGGGC
>CAZPNN010000358.1:0-6984 GCA_964587605.1 uncultured Chromatiaceae bacterium | reverse complement strand
CCTGACCGCCCGCCGACTCGCGGACTCGATGCGGGCGGTCAGGGCTTCCCGCCACTGGCCGCGGATCCTACGCAGTACTGGTCCGCGAGCGGCGCAGCTTCAGCCGCCCAAAGTGCGCGCAGGTCACGATAAAGCCCAGCGTGATGAGGATCTCGCCCAGGTTCGCGATCGGCAGCCCGTACTTGTGCCCGCCAAAGGCCCCGGCCGCGACGAACATCAGGCCGGAGCCGACCGCCAGCCACGGCCAGCGGCGCTGGATCCAGAGCGCGATGCCCACGGCCAGCACGAACACGTTGGTAATGATCGCCACGATGGCCGCGTCAGCGCCTCGCGTTACCACCTGATCCGTCGGACTGCAGAGCTGGCTTTCCTTCGCAGTGGTGGAGTAGCGAAGCGTGTCCTCGAGACAGACGGGGTAGAGCTCCATTGCAAAAATCTTGGGGATGTCGTGCGCGCTCAGGGCCACGGCCGCCAGGCAGAAGGCGCCCATCACCAGCTTGTGCTGCGCCCACTTCAGGCCGGCCAGCCGGGCGACGGCACCTGCGGCGATCACCAGCAACGGCAGCATCGACCAGTGCCAGGCGAAGGCGGGGACAGACAGGTTGTACAGCAGGTCGCCCTGCCCGATGAACCGGCCGATGCCAATGCGGAAATTGTCATAGAAGAGCAGCGTACCGCCCACCAGCACCAACAGCAGGGCCACTGGCTTGCCCGTCTCCGTCCAGAGTTTCCACCCCCAGAGCCAGATGGTGACGTGAATCACGGCGAAGGCGAGAAAGATGAACGACAGCATGCGAGGGACCTCGTGAAAGCGGTTGTAGGCGCGGCTTCAGCCGCGACTCTGGCTGAGACTCTGACTGCGACTCTGACTGCGACTCTGGCGGGAATCCTACACCGGTCGCGCCTGAAGGCGCTCCTACGCCACGCGGTTGCGTTGCCCGCCGGCAAAAAAGTCCCGGACATTGGCGACGACTTCGTCGAGTGCCCGCTGCCTGGATTCCCGGGCGGCCCATGCGATGTGCGGTGTGACGATCAGGTTTTGCAGCCGGGCATCGAGCAGGGGATGGCCCGCTGCCGGCGGTTCCTCCGGGAGCACATCGATGGCGGCGCCACCCAGCAAGCCGCCACGCAGGGCAGCTAATAGCGCCGCATAGTCGACGAGATCGCCTCTTGCGGTATTGATGAGCACGGCGTCCCCTCGCATCCGGGCGAGACTCTCCCGGTTGATCAGATGCCGGGTTGCGGGGGTCAGCGGACAGTGCAGCGAGACCACATCGGCGACGGCCAGCAGTTCTGGCAGGGCCAGCCGATCCACGTGGGGAGCGGCCGGCGTCAACGTCCCGTCGCTGGCGTCCCGCAGGCTGCGGGCCGCGATTACCCGCATGCCAAAGGCGTTACCCGCCACGCCGACGGCCTGGCCCAGCCGGCCGTAGCCCACGATGGCCAGCGTCCGTCCCGCGAGTTCCCGGCTGGGATAGTCGAGCAGGCAGAAATGCGGACTCTGCTGCCAGGCACCGCGACCGAGCAGCTTTCGGTACTCATCAAGCCGTAACGTCAGTGCCAGCAGCAGGCCGAACACGTGTTGCACGACCGACGGCGTAGCGTAGTTGCGGATATTGCAGACCGCGATATCGCGCTCGCGGGCGGCCACCAGATCCACGTTGTCCGTGCCGGTCGCCGCGAGGCAGACCAGGCGCAGCGCCGGAAATGCTTCAAGACGAGCGCGGTCGAGCCGCACCTTGTTGACCAGCAGTACCTCGCAGCCCGCAGCCCGCGCGTCGATTTCCTCGTCCGTACTGGATGGGTAAAGCACGATGTCCGGCAGTGTGGCCAGCAGGGCCGACGTGTCGATGTCGGCCGGGCCGAGCGAGTCGAAATCGAGGAATACGGCCTTCACGCCCCGGGCTTCAACCGGAATCCTGGAGGCCGCGGGCGATGCCGTTTACGCTGGCAATCAGCGCATTGAACAGCGCCTCGTCGCCCGACTGGCGCCAGCGGCGGAGCAGGTCGACCTGCAGGACGCTCATCGGATCCACATACGGGTTACGCAGCCGGATGGACCGGCGCAGCGTGTTGCTGTTCTCGAGCAGCACCTGCTGCTTCTTGACCCGCAGGACGGCTGCTGTGGTGCGCTCGAACTCGTCGCGAATGCGGTGAAAGAAGCGCTCGTGCAGTTCGCCGCCGAGCGCCGAGTACCGGGCGGCGACTGTCAGGTCGCTCTTGGCGAGCGCGGTTTCCACATCGGCGACGAGGGTGCGGAAGAAATACCAGCCTACGTTCATCTCCTGCAGCGTCTGCTCGCCGAACTCTTCGAGGGCACGCGAAAGGCCCGTACCAAAGCCGTACCAGCCGGGCAGGATGTTGCGGCTCTGGGCCCAGGCGAACACCCAGGGTGCCGTGCCGGCAGCCGCCAGCAGTCCATCGACCAGCCCGGCCTCGGGGCCGCTGCCCCGGCGCATCCGCTCGATCACGTCGGCTGGCGTCGCCAGCCGGTAGTAGTCGGAAAAGCCGGGCGACTCGAGCACCAGCCCCTGGTAGTGGCTGCGGGATCCTTCCGCGACGACTTGCAGCGCACCCTCCCAGTTCAGGTGCCCGTCGGCTGCCGGCGGACCGCCGGGACGGATGAGGCTACGCACGCCGGCGGCCAGCGCCTGATCAAAGGCGCGAAGCGCAATGGCCCGCACGCCGTACTTGTTGGCCACCAGCTCGCCCTGCTCGATCACGCGCACGCCACCCTCCACGCCGCCGGCCGGCGCGCAGCGGATATCGACGTGCGCCTTGCCGCCACCGGAGCCAATGGCGCCGCCACGGCCGTGAAACAGCGTCAGCTGCACGCCGTCCGCACGCGCCCCTTCAAGCAGTTCCCGCTGGGTCTTGAGCAGCGCCCAGCGCGCGGACGTCAGGTCACTTTCCACGTTGCTGTCCGCGACGCCGGGCATGGCGGTCTGGCGGTGGTGAAGCGCATTGAGGTGCTCACGGTACACCGGCTCCGCGTAGAGCTGGCGCATCATGCTGGCGGCCCCGGCGAGGCCGTGAATGGTTTCGAAAGCGGGAGCGATGTCGAGAGGAATCGTGCCACCGTGCTTGCGCATCTCACCCCATTGGGCCAGCAGGAGCACCGCGAGCACATCGTCCACGCCCTCGGCCATGCTGATGATGTAAGGGCCAATCGAGCGCATCCCGTAACGTCGCCGACAAAAGGCAATGGCCTGGAAAATGCCAACGGCGCGCTTGCCCTCGTTGTTCAGGTCACCGGCCGGCGACTCGTTCCCGGCGAGCGCGCGGCGCAGCCGTTCGAGCCGGTACTGGGGTGACTGTTCCAGCCACTGCGGTTCGTTGAGGTGGTGGCCGATGATGCGCCGGTTGACGATCGCTTCCTGCCGGATGTCGAGCGTCATGAAATGGAAGCCAAAGGTTTCTACCCGGCGCACCAGCCGACGCACCGCGAAGAGCCCGGCGTGCAGGCCGCGATTGCTGCGCAGGCTGGCCGCGATCAACCGCAGGTCTGCTGCCAGCTCTTCGGCGGAGTCGAAGGGGTAAAGCCCCTCGCTGTCGGTGGACTGGAGGCGCGCCACCACCAGCCGCATGAACACCCGGTACGGCATTTCCCGGTGGCGCAAGGGCGTGATGCCCCGGGCATTTGGAAAATGCCCCGAATAGAGGCGTATGCGCTCCTCCAGGGCGGGTGAGACACTGACCTGGGTAGTGCTCTGGCTCAGTTTTTCGGCCAGGTCGCGGCATTCCCGGCGGTAGAGGTCGAGTACCAGCGAGCGCTGCCGCGCCAGCGCGTCACGGATGGTGCGCGCGGTGATCTCGCCGCGGCCGACCATGTCGCCGCCGATCCAGGACGCCATCCGGACCATCACGGTCGGCAGCTTGATGGCCCGCCCCGCCTCGCCCCACACGGCCTCAAGAGCTGTTTCCACGGTTTCGTAGACGGCCGGCATGACGCGGTAGATGCAGTCGGTCAGGAAAAACAGCACGTGCTCGTGCTCCGCGGCGACGGTCCGGGCACCGGTGGGATGCTCCTCGGTCTGCCAGATGGCCGTGATGTCGTTGCGGATGTTCTCGAGATCAGCGGACAGCTCACGCGGCGACAGTGCCGTGTTCTGCATGTCGATCAGGCGCCGGACGATGTCCTGCTGCCGGCGAAGAATGGTCCGGCGAGTCGGTTCGGTCGGGTGCGCGGTCAGGACGGGCTCTACGTGCAGGATGGCCAGCGCGTCGCGCACCTCGTCCAGCGTGACGCCAGCCTCCTGCAGTTCGAAAAGGGTGTCCTCGATACCGCCGGGCTGACGGTGCTTGCCCTCGCGCAGGTAGTCGCGCCGCCGCCGGATGCGGTGCGCGGTCTCGGCCAGGTTTACCGCCAGGAAGTACGTGGAAAAGGCGCGGATAAAGGTCTGGGATTCGGCCGGCGACAGGGCCGCCACCAGATTCTCCAGCCGCTCGATGCCGGTGGGATCCCCTTCGCGGGCATCGATGGCCGCGCGCCGCGCCTGCTCCACACGGCCGA
The DNA here is from genome assembly GCA_964587605.1 of uncultured Chromatiaceae bacterium. Lineage (GTDB taxonomy): Bacteria > Pseudomonadota > Gammaproteobacteria > Steroidobacterales > SHZI01. Next base: position 2,471 of record CAZPNN010000358.1, on the reverse strand, counting down.
AGAGGGTTGCACCTCCCTGGTCTTCGAGGATTTGCCCGACGATCACGCCTAAGTCGTGGACGTCCTTGCGCAGGCCGGCGTCCTTGGCGGCAAAGTGGATGTCGCCGCGTTTTTCGGCGGGACCTTTGGAAACCGGGGCTGGGATTTCGGGCATGACGGCACGATCTTAATCGAGGTCTCTGCAAATCTCTGTCAGATCCCGGCTAAGCTCCAAAGATGCAGACTGCCAAATTCGACGCCCTGATCATCGGCGCCGGCCACAACGGCCTGACCTGCGCCTGCTACCTGGCCAAAGCCGGCCTCAAGGTTGCCGTGTTCGAGCGGCGCCACGTGGTCGGTGGCGCAGCGGTCACGGAGGAGTTTCACCCGGGCTTCCGCAACTCCACGGCCAGCTACACCGTCAGCCTGCTGAATCCGAAGGTGATCAAGGACCTGCGCCTGGCCGAGCACGGCCTGAAGATCCTGGAGCGCCCCTACCAGAACTTCCTGGTGCTGCCGGACGGCGACGGCATGCTGGCGGGTCCCGGGCTGGACAAAACGGTGCCGGCGGTCGCGCGCTTCTCCAAGCGGGATGCGGCGCGCCTGCCGGACTACTACGCCATGCTCGACCGCGCCGTGCAGCTCCTGCGCGGCACGCTGCTCAAGACCCCGCCCACAGATCTTCACCGCCTGCGGGACATCTTCAGTGCCATCTCCTTCGGGCGCGAATTCCAGGTGCTGCCGCTGACCACCCAGCGCGAGATCCACGCCGTCTTCACCCGCAGCGCCGGCGAAATGCTCGACAACTGGTTCGAGAGCGACCCGATAAAGGCGCTGTACGGCTTCGATGCGGTCGTCGGCAATTACGCGAGCCCCTACACGCCCGGCAGTGCCTACGTGCTCCTGCATCACGCCTTCGGCGAGGTGAACGGCAAAACCGGCGTGTGGGGGCATGCGGTGGGGGGCATGGGCGCCATCACCCAGGCCATGGCACGGGAGGCGGAGCGCCTCGGCGTGCATATCGAGCTTGAAGCCCCCGTGCGGCGCGTGCTCACCGAGGGCGGCAGGGCAATCGGCATCGAATTGCTCGATGGCCGGGTGCACAAGGCCCGGCGCGTGGTGGCCAACATAGGGCCGAAACTGCTGTTCCTGAAACTCATCGAGCGCGACGCGCTGCCGGCCGACTTTCTCGCGCACATGGAGGGCTTCCGCTGTGGCTCGGCCGTGTTCCGGATGAATGTGGCCCTGTCTGAATTGCCCCGCTTCGGCAACCGGCCGGCCGGCGATCACCTGGCTTCCGGGATTATCATCGGACCGTCGCTCAGCTACATGGATCGCGCCTTCGCCGATGCACGCCTCACCGGCATGTCCCGCGAGCCCGTGATCGAGATGCTGATTCCCTCCCTGCTGGACGACAGCCTGGCGCCGCCCGGCGCGCACGTGGCGAGCCTTTTCTGCCAGCATTTCGACTACAACCTGCCCGACGGCCGCAGCTGGCACGAGGCCCGGGACGAAGCGGCGGACCTCATCATCGACACGGTGACCCGGCACGCCCCGAACTTCCGGGCCAGCGTGCTCGGCCGGCTGGCACTGTCGCCCCTGGATCTCGAGGAGCGCTTCGGCCTCGTCGGCGGGGATATCTTCCACGGCGCCCTCGGGCTGGATCAGCTCTGGGCAGCGCGCCCGGCGCTCGGCTACGGGGACTACCGGACCCCGCTGAAAGGCTTGTTCCTGTGCGGTTCCGGGGCGCACCCGGGTGGCGGGGTGACCGGGGCGCCCGGCCATAACGCAGCGCGGGAGATCCTGCGGGGCAGCCATTTAACTTAACGGAGGGCGTACTCACCCCCGAACTATCTGCCCTGTCACATTGCAAGTAGTCGACACATAAGTCGATTACTCGTAATACTGAAATCCATGTGGAGCGAGCAGGTCCAATCGCGGGACGTGTTTGATCTGAAACAGCTGCTGGATGCGGGCGGGCCTAAGCAGCCGCTGCCGGCGACAGCAGCCGCCAGTCTGGCCGCCGCGATCGAGAACGCACTTGCGGTCGACTATGACGCGTTCGCCGGCCAGGTCCTGGCCTATCTGGAACCCGAGTACCAGGAACATTACGGGACCCGGAAGGTCTGGGCCGACCTTAAGGAGCAGGTCGTCGACGGTCTGGAGGCCCTGAGACGATGAACCAGATCAAAGCCCTCCAACGATTGCGAGCGCTTGCGGCCCCGGTCGTTGAAACGCGTGACGTTGCAGCGCTGCTGCAGGTCTCTGCCAGCAATGCGACCACGATCCTCCGACGCCTCGCGCGGCAAGGGATGATCACCCATCTCAGCCGCGGCCGGTGGCTGATGAACGAGAAAATCGACCGTCTGGCGTTGCCCGAACTGATTTCGGCGCCCCATCCAGCCTGCATCTCCCTGCAATCGGCGTTGTTTCACCATGGGCTGATCGAGCAGATTCCATCGGTCCTCTACGCCGTCACGCCAGCGCGGCCC
>CAZPNN010000357.1:0-3252 GCA_964587605.1 uncultured Chromatiaceae bacterium | reverse complement strand
CAAGATGCTCGAGGGCGAGCGCGACAAGCTGCTGCGCATGGAAGAAGCGCTCGGCAAGCGCGTGGTCGGTCAGGCCGAGGCGCTCACCGCGGTTTCCGACGCGATCCGCCGCTCGCGCGCGGGTCTCTCCGATCCGAAGCGGCCGAACGGCTCGTTCCTGTTCTTAGGCCCCACCGGCGTTGGCAAGACCGAGCTCACCAAGGCGCTCGCGGAATTTCTCTTCGACACCGAAGACGCGCTGGTGCGCATCGACATGTCCGAGTTCATGGAGAAGCACTCGGTGGCGCGGCTGATCGGCGCGCCGCCGGGCTACGTCGGCTACGAGGAGGGCGGTTACCTGACGGAGCTCGTGCGGCGCAAGCCGTACTCCGTGGTGCTGCTCGACGAAGTCGAGAAAGCCCACGCCGACGTGTTCAACGTGCTGCTCCAGGTGCTGGACGACGGCCGCCTGACCGACGGGCAGGGCCGCACCGTCGATTTCCGCAACACGGTCATCGTGATGACCTCTAACCTGGGCTCCCAGCGCATCCAGAGCATGACGGGCGAAGCCAACTACGCCGCGATGAAGGCGGCCGTGCTGGAGGACGTGCGGGAGCATTTCCGGCCCGAGTTCATCAATCGCGTCGACGACATCGTGGTCTTCCACCCGCTGTCCGCGGCACACATCCGCAACATCGTCCGGATCCAGCTCGGCTACCTCAAGGCCCGGCTCGCCGAGCGCGATATGGCCCTGACCATCAGCGACGCGGCCCTCGACAAGCTCGCCGAGGCCGGGTTCGATCCCGTGTACGGTGCCCGCCCCCTGAAGCGGGCCATCCAGCAGCGGATGGAGAACCCGCTGGCCCAGGAAATCCTGAAGGGTCACTTCGGGCCGGGGGCCACCATCGTCACCGACGTCGCCGGCAACGACTTCACCTTCCAAAAAGGTACCGGACCTTAGTTATTTAAGTTTCTTTAGTTGTTGGCCCGCGGGCGGTGGCGGCAGGACCCTGTCCGCTCGAGACTCGCGGACTCGATTCTCACGGACAGGGTCCTTCCACCACCGCCCGCTGTGTAGGAACACCTTCAGGCGTGACCACTCCGCAGCAGCAGTCGGTGGCCGGTACCCCGCCCGGGCGAATCGAGTCCGCGAGTCTCGCCCGGGCGGGGTACCGGCCACTGAATGCGGGCGACGGAGTGCGTGGTCGCGCCTGAAGGCGCTCCTACGGTAGAATTCCCTGCTACATCAGAGGTCAAGCCATGCCCATTTTCGACTACCGGTGCGAAGCCTGCGGCCATACCTTCGACGTCCTGCAGAAGGCGGGCGAGGGCGTGCTGCGCAAGTGCCCGGAGTGCGGGAAGCTGAAGCTGAAGAAGCTGCTGGCGGCCCCGAATTTCCATCTCAAGGGCGGCGGCTGGTACAAGACCGACTTCCGCGACCAATCGAACAAGAAGCCTGGCGGCAAGGAGGCTCCGGGCAAGGAGGCCGACAAGTCGTCGGACAGTAAGTCGTCTGATAACAAGGCGTCCGACAGTAAGGCATCGGACGACAAGTCATCCGGCAAGGCCGATAGCGAAAAAAAGGGTCACTCACTCGACAGCGCCAAGGAACACAAGCACGACCACGGGCACAGCCACGGACCCGGTGGTCACACTCACAGCCACGGCTCCGGTGGCCACAAGCACTAGCAACTCCCCGTAGGAGCGGCTTCAGCCGCGACTCATAGTTTTCGGATGAACAGTTCAATGCGTACCCACTACTGCGGTGAAGTCACCGCCGCCTCCATCGGCCAGGACGTCACGGTGTCTGGCTGGGTCCACCGCCGCCGCGATCATGGCGGTGTGATCTTCATCGACCTGCGCGACCGCGAAGGCCTGCTGCAGGTCGTGTTCGACCCGTCCTTGCCGGCTGTGTTCAGCGCGGGCGAAAAATTACGCAGCGAATTTGTCGTGACGGTTACCGGCAAGGTGCGGCCGCGCCCCCAGGGCACGGTGAACACGAAGCTCAAGACGGGCGAGGTGGAATTGCTGGCCGCCGAACTGACCGTACTCAACACGTCCGAGACGCCGCCCTTCCACCACGACGAAGACGCGTCGGAAGAAGTGCGCCTGAAGTACCGCTACCTCGACCTTCGTCGCGAGGAAATGTTGTCGCGCTTCCGCCTGCGTCACCGGGTCACCCGGATCCTGCGGAAGTTTCTCGACGACAACGGCTTCATGGACGTTGAAACGCCGATTCTTACGCGGGCCACGCCGGAAGGCGCGCGCGATTACATCGTGCCGAGCCGCACGCACCCGGGGGAATTCTTCGCGCTGCCGCAGTCGCCGCAGCTGTTCAAGCAGATCCTGATGATGTCCGGCTTCGACCGGTACTACCAGATCGCGCGCTGCTTCCGCGACGAGGACCTGCGCGCCGACCGCCAGCCCGAGTTCACGCAGATCGACATCGAAACCTCCTTCATGGACGAGCCGCAGTTCATGGCGATCATGGAGACGATGATCCGCACCCTGTTCAGGGAGGTCGCCGGTACGGAGTTGCCGCCGATGCCGCGCATGACGTACGCCGAAGCCATCGCGCGCTTCGGCATCGACCGGCCCGACTTGAGCATCCCGCTGGAACTGGTCGACGTGGCCGACCTGATGACGGGCGTGGAGTTCAAGGTGTTTGCCGGGCCGGCCGCCGACCCGGATGGTCGTGTCACCGCGCTGCGGATCCCGGATGGCGCGAAGCTGACGCGCAAGGAAATCGACGACTACACCGCCTTCGTCGCGAACTACGGCGCGAAGGGCCTGGCCTACATCAAGGTCAACGAGGTCGCAAAGGGTCGCGACGGCCTGCAGTCGCCGATCATGAAGTTCCTGCCCGACGTGACGGTGCAGGGGCTGATCTCGCGCCTGTCCCTGAAGGACGGCGACCTGGTGTTCTTCGGCGCAGACAAGAAGAAGGTCGTCAGCGATTCACTGGCGGCGTTGCGCGTGAAGGTTGGCCGCGAGCTGAACATGGTCAAGCCCGGCTGGCACCCGCTGTGGGTCGTCGATTTCCCGATGTTCGAGTGGGATCCGAAGGAGAAGCGCTGGGCGGCGCTGCACCACCCGTTCACCGCGCCGTCGATCAACGATGCCGCGGTGCTGGAGAAGGATCCGGGCCAGGCCCAGTCGCGCGCTTACGACATGGTGCTCAACGGCAACGAGATCGGCGGCGGCTCCATCCGCATCCATAACTCAGCGATGCAGTCGGCGGTGTTCGAGCTGCTCGGCATCGGCGCCGAGGAG
>CAZPNN010000356.1:0-4965 GCA_964587605.1 uncultured Chromatiaceae bacterium | reverse complement strand
CGCCGGCACGTCAGAGATCCGCCGGATGCTGATCGGCCGCGAATTGTTCAACGCCACCGCCACCGCCTGATGAGCCGCGACTAGCTACGGGAGCAACTGATGGCCGGCCGCTATTTCGAGGACTTCCAGGTGGGACAGGTCATTGCCCACGACATACATCGCACGGTGACCGAGACCGACAACCTGCTCATCACGACGCTGACCCACAACCCGGCGGCCCTGCACCTCGATGCCGAGTATTGCGCGGGCACGGAGTTTGGCCAGGTGCTCGTGAACAGCTGTTTTACGCTCGGCCTGATGGTGGGCGTTTCGGTCCACGACACGACCCACCGCACGGCTATCGCCAATCTCGGCTGGGACGAGGTGCGGTTTCCGAAGCCGGTCTTCGTCGGCGACACGCTGCGGATCGAGACCGAAGTTCACGCGCTGCGCGAGAGCCAGTCACGGCCGAACGCCGGCATCGTCACCTTCATCCACCGCGCCTTCAACCAGCGCAACGAGGAAGTGGCCAGCTGCAAGCGCCAGGCGCTGATGCTGAAGCGGCCGGCCGTATGATCCCGCGCAGCTGGCTCTTCGTCCCCGGCGACAGCGAGCGCAAGCTGGCCCGTGCGCTGGCCACCGGCGCCGATGCCGTGATCATCGATCTCGAGGACGCCGTCGTGCCGGAGCGCAAGGTGCTGGCACGGGAGATGACCGCGGCGTTCCTGGCGGCAATTCATCCGACTGGAGGCCCGGCCTCATTGCCGGCCGTGTGGGTGCGCGTCAACCCGGTGTCGTCGGGCCTGATGCCTGACGATCTGGCGGCGGTAATGCCTGCCGTGCCCGCGGGGATTGTCCTGCCCAAGCCCGATTCCATTGCCGATGTGCAGGCGCTGGACCGGGCGCTGGGCAATTTCGAGAAGTCCGCGCCTGGCCGTGCGCCGACGCCGGTCGTGGCCATCGTTACCGAGACGGCACTGGCCGTGATCAACCTGCCGGGCTATGCGAGACCGCCGGAGCGGTTGCTGGCGCTGACCTGGGGCGGTGAAGACCTGTCGGCAGAACTCGGGGCGCTGCGCAATCGCGACCCGGACGGCGAGTTCCGGTTCACCTACCAGATGGTCCGCAGCCTGTGCCAGATCGCCGCCGCGGCGTCGGGCCGACCCGCGATCGAAACCGTCTCGCTCGACTTCCGGGATGAGGCGGCGCTGGCGCGGCGTGCCGCGCGCGCTGTCGAAGACGGCTTCAGCGGGATGCTGGCGATCCATCCCGCGCAGGTGCCGATCATCAACGCCGCCTTCACGCCGACAACGGAGCAGGTCGAGTTTGCGCGCCGGGTGCTGGCCGCCTTCGAAGCGTCTCCCGGTGCCGGCGCCGTGCAACTGGACGGCCGCATGCTCGACCGGCCGCACCAGGTTCAGGCGCGGCGAGTCCTGGAGCGGGCGCGGTGAGCCTGCTGGAAAGCCTTGTTGACCTGCGCTCACCGGAGTTTGCCAGCAACCGGGCGAGCAACGAAGCACTGGTTGCCGATCTTCAGTCTCGCGTTGCCGGCGTCAGTGGCGGCGGTGGCGAGCAGGCACGCGCGAAACACCTGGCGCGGGGCAAGTTGCTGGTTCGCGACCGGATCCGCGAGCTGCTGGACCCCGGCTCGCCGTTTCTCGAGTTCTCCCAGCTCGCGGCTTACGGTCTCTACGATGATGAGATTGCGAGTGCCGGGATCGTGACCGGCATCGGCCGGGTTGCCGGGGCTGAGTGCGTCATCGTTGCCAATGACGCCACCGTGAAGGGCGGCACCTACTACCCGATGACCGTGAAGAAGCACCTGCGCGCCCAGGAGATTGCGGCTGCCAATCATCTGCCCTGCATCTACCTTGTCGATTCGGGCGGCGCCTTCCTGCCGCTCCAGGACGAGGTGTTCCCCGACCGCGAGCACTTCGGCCGCATCTTCTACAACCAGGCGAACCTGTCTGCGCGCGGCATTCCGCAGATCGCGGTAGTGATGGGTTCGTGCACCGCCGGTGGCGCCTACGTGCCGGCCATGGCCGACGAGAGCATCATCGTCCGGAACCAGGGCACCATTTTTCTCGGCGGCCCGCCGCTGGTGAAAGCCGCCACCGGCGAGGTGGTGAGCGCGGAGGAACTGGGCGGCGCCGACCTGCATTCGCGGACCTCCGGCGTGACGGATCACTACGCGCTGGATGACCGGCACGCGCTGGCGTTGGCCCGCCAGTCCGTCGGACACCTTAACCGGGCCAAATCGCCCTGGCTGGTCTGCCGGCCGCCCGTCGAGCCGCGCTACGCGGCCGATGAGTTGCTGGGGGTAATTCCCACGGACACCCGCAAGCCCTACGACGTGCGCGAGGTGATTGCGCGGCTGGTCGATGGCAGCGAGTGGAGCGAGTTCAAGCAGCTGTACGGCGTCACGCTCGTCTGCGGTTTTGCCCACATTCACGGTTATCCGGTCGGCATCGTGGCCAACAACGGCATCCTGTTCTCCGAGTCGTCTTTGAAAGCGGCGCATTTCGTCGAGCTGTGCTGCCAGCGCCGCGTGCCGCTGGTGTTCCTGCAGAACATCACGGGCTTCATGGTCGGGCGCAAGTACGAGGCGGGCGGCATCGCCAAGGACGGCGCCAAGATGGTGATGGCCGTGGCCAACGCCCGAATCCCTAAGTTCACCGTGATCATCGGCGGCAGCTTCGGGGCGGGTAATTACGGCATGTGCGGCCGCGCCTTCGACCCGCGATTCCTGTGGATGTGGCCGAACGCGCGCATCTCCGTGATGGGCGGCGAGCAGGCCGCCACGGTGCTGGCACAGGTGCGCCGGGATGCCGGCAAAAACGGCGATGACGACGAGGCGTTCAAGGCGCCGATTCGCCAGCAGTACGAGACCCAGGGGCATCCGTACTACGCGACGGCCCGCCTGTGGGACGACGGCATCATCGATCCGCGGGACACCCGCCGCGTATTGGGGCTTGGCCTGTCGGCCACTCAGAACGCGCCGCCGGAGGACACCGCTTTCGGCGTCTTCAGAATGTGATGTTCAGCAAGATCCTGATCGCGAACCGCGGTGAGATTGCCTGCCGGGTGATCCGGACGGCGCGGCGCCTCAGTGTTGCCACCGTCGCTGTGTACTCCAGCGCCGACGCCAACGCCCTGCATGTGCAGCTCGCGGATGAAGCCGTCGCCATCGGCCCGGCGCCGGCCCGCGACAGTTACCTGAATGCCGCGGCGATCCTGGACGCGGCCCGGCACACGGGCGTCGAAGCCATCCATCCCGGTTACGGGTTTCTCTCCGAGAATCCGGAGTTTGCGATGGCCTGCGCGTCGGCGGGCATCGTCTTCATCGGCCCCCCCGTCGCGGCGATTCGCGCGATGGGCAGCAAGAGCGCCGCCAAGTCGCTGATGACTACGGCAGGGATCCCGGTGGTGCCGGGCTACCACGGCGATGACCAGTCCCTGGAGAAGCTGTCGGCCGAGGCGGCACGCATTGGCTACCCGGTGCTGCTGAAGGCGGTGGCGGGTGGCGGTGGCAAGGGCATGCGCATCGTCAACGCACCGGTAGACCTTGCAGCGAGTCTCGCCTCCGCCCGGCGCGAGGCCCGTGCCGCCTTCGGCGACGAGCGGATGCTGGTGGAGAAATACCTCCGGCACCCCCGTCACCTGGAGGTGCAGGTGTTCGGCGACAGTCATGGCCAGCTGGTGCACCTCCACGAACGGGACTGCTCGATTCAGCGCCGCCACCAGAAGGTGGTGGAGGAGGCGCCGGCGCCCGGCCTGTCGGCGGAACAGCGCAGCATGCTGGGCCGCCTGGCCGTCGACGCGGCGAAAGCGGTGCGCTACACCGGGGCCGGCACCGTCGAGTTCATTGCTGATGAAGTCGGCAACTGCTTCTTCATGGAGATGAACACCCGGCTGCAGGTCGAGCACCCGGTGACGGAGTTCATCACCGGGCTGGACCTTGTCGAGTGGCAGCTGCGGGTAGCGGCCGGCGAGCGCTTGCCGCTCAGGCAGGAGCAGATCAGTGTGTGTGGCCACGCGATCGAGGTGCGGCTCTGTGCTGAAGACCCGGAGCGCGACTTTCTGCCGGCCGGAGGAACGCTGCGTCACCTGAAGTTCCCGGTGGCGGGGCGCGATGTGCGAGTTGATACAGGCGTGCGGGCCGGCGACACGGTCACGATTCACTACGACTCCCTGCTGGCGAAACTGATCGTGCACGGCGCCGATCGCGAGGCGGCCGTGCGGCGACTGCAGGCCGCGCTTCGGGACACCGAACTGGTCGGTGTCCGCACCAATCGCGATTTTCTGGCCGCGCTGGCGTCTCACCCGTCGTTTGCAGCCGGCGAGGTGGACACGGGCTTCATCGGCCGGCACCAGGCGGAACTCGCGGCGCCGGCGGCGCCCGTGGATGACGCGGCGGAGATCGTCGCGCTGTTTGTCGTTCTTCAGCAGCGCGCCGCCGCCGCGCGCGCCGCCGCCGCGTCAGCCGATCCGCATTCGCCGTGGCACGACACCGGCGGCTGGTGGCTCAATGCGCCGCCGGCCAGTCCCTTACCCGTGTCTGGCGTACTTGAGGACGGTGGCGAGGCACTGGTGGCAACCGTGCGCGGGCGGCAGCGGCGCATCACGGTGATCCGCGACGGCGACTACCTCACGCTGCTGGAGAGTGGCCACTGTTCCCGCCTGCCGCACCCGGACAGTGTCAGGAGCGGGGCAGGGCGAGCGGTCGTCAGCGGGGGCTTCCGCGCACCCATGCCGGGGCGCGTGGTCGCCGTGCACACCAAGGCCGGCGCCGCGGTGAAGCGCGGCGAGGTGCTGCTGGTGCTGGAGGCCATGAAGATGGAGCACGCCATAACGGCACCGACCGACGGCGTGGTCAGCCGCGTGCACTTTGCTGCCGGAGATCTGGTCGACGAGGGTGTTGAACTGCTGACGCTGGAGCAGGCGCGGCCGTAGGAGCGGCTTCAGCCGCGACTCTTGTCGGGGTCG
>CAZPNN010000355.1:0-4307 GCA_964587605.1 uncultured Chromatiaceae bacterium | reverse complement strand
TCCCCACCTGGGGCAAAAACATCTTGCCCGAGCCAAACAGGTCGCCCACCACGTTCATGCCATCCATCAACGGGCCCTCAATGACGTCCAGGGGCCGTGTCGCCACAAGGCGGGCCTCCTCGGTGTCGGCCACGATGAACTCATCGATGCCCTTCACCAGCGCGTGCGACAGCCGCCGGCCCGGCGGCAGTTTTCGCCACTCCTGGTCGGCCTGTTTCGCCACGGCGCCACCGGTGCTGCGGTGGCGTTCAGCCCGTTCCAGCAGGCGCTCGGTGGCGTCCGGTCGCCGATTGAGGATCACGTCCTCCACCGCGTCGCGCAATTCCGGATTTATCTCCGCGTAGATGCCGAGCTGGCCCGCATTGACGATGCCCATGTCCATGCCTGCCTGGATGGCGTGGTAAAGGAACACCGAGTGCATGGCCTCCCGCACAGCATCGTTGCCCCGGAAGGAAAAGGACACGTTGCTGACGCCGCCGCTGACCAGCGCGTGGGCCAGCTGCTGCTTGATCTGCCGGGTGGCTTCGATGAAGGCCACGCCGTAGTTGTTGTGCTCTTCAATACCCGTAGCCACCGCGAAAATGTTCGGGTCAAAGATGATGTCTTCCGGCGGAAAGCCGATCTTTTCGGTCAGCAGCCGGTAGCAGCGCGCGCAGATCGACAGCTTGCGTTCCACCGTCTCGGCCTGGCCCTGCTCGTCAAAGGCCATCACCACCACCGCTGCACCGTGCCGGCGCACTTCCCGGGCCTGGTGCAGGAACGGCTCCTCGCCCTCCTTCAGGCTGATGGAGTTGACGACCGCCTTGCCCTGCACGGCCTTGAGCCCCGTCTCGATCACGCTCCAGCGGGAGGAATCGATCATCACGGGCACACGGGCGATATCCGGTTCGGTGGCGACGATCTTCAGGAACCGGTCCATCGCGGCGACCGAGTCCAGCATGCCCTCATCCATGTTCACGTCGATGATCTGCGCGCCGTTCTCCACCTGCTGCCGGGCAACGGCCAGCGCTCCCGCGTAGTCGCCGGCGACGATCAGCTTGCGGAACTGGGCGGAGCCGGCGACGTTGGCCCGCTCTCCGATGTTAACGAACAGCGAGTCCTCACCGATGTTGCAGGGCTCCAGACCCGACAGACGCAGCTTGATCTCCGGTGTCGGCACGACGCGGGGCGCGTGCCGCATCACCGCCTCGCGGATCGCGGTGATATGGGCTGGCGTGGTTCCGCAGCAGCCGCCAACCATGTTCAGCAGACCCGCCGAAGCAAATTCACCGAGCACGCTGGCCATCGCCGCCGGCGTGTCGTCATAGCCACCGAAGGCATTCGGCAGGCCGGCATTCGGATGCACGCTGATGCGGGTGCCGGCAACCCGCGACAGCTCGCTGATGTGCGGGCGCAGGTCCTTCGCGCCCAGCGCGCAATTCAGGCCAATGATGAAGGGGTCGATGTGCCGGACCGAGTTCCAGAAGGCTTCGGGCGTCTGACCGGACAGCGTGCGGCCGGAGGCGTCGGTGATGGTTCCGGAGATCATCACCGGGACCCGCAGCCCGAGCGCCTCACCGACGCCGGCGATCGCGTAGAGCGCGGCCTTGGCATTCAGCGTGTCGAAGACGGTCTCCACGAGGATGAAGTCGGCGCCACCTTCGAGCAGGGCCTGGGTCGCGATCGTGTAGGTGACCACGAGTTCGTCGTAGCTGATGTTGCGAAAAGCGGGGTCATTCACGTCCGGAGAAATGGATGCGGTACGACTGGTGGGACCCAGCACACCGGCGACGAAGCGCGGTTGCCCGGTACGCGTTGCAACCTCGTCGGCGACCGACCGGGCCAGCATCGCGCCGGCCAGGTTCAGTTCGCGCACGAAGCTTTCGAGGCCGTAGTCCGCCAGCGAGGGCGCGGTGGAATTGAAAGTGTTGGTCTCGATGACGTCAGCACCCGCTTCGAGGAACTGCCGATGAATGTCGCCGATCACGTCCGCGCGGGTAATGCTGAGCAGATCGTGATTGCCCTTCAGGTCGCGCGCCGAATCCGCGAAACGCTGGCCCCGGTAGTCCGCCTCACCGAGCCGGTGCGCCTGCACCATGGTGCCCATGGCGCCATCGAGGATCACGATGCGTTTCTCCAGCAGCGCCCTGAGCGCCGGATATCCTGTCGTAGCAGCGAGACTCACGTGGCATCACCCGCGGTTGCCGGCTGCGGACGAATGCCCAGCGCGTAACAGATGGCAAAGGTGAGTTCCGCCCGGTTCAGCGTGTAGAAGTGGAATTCGCTGATGCCGTGCCGGCGCAGCGTGGCAACCTGCTCGATAGCGACGCTGGCGCCCAGCATGCGCTGGGTGTCGGGGTCGTCGTCCAGGCCTTCGAAGCGCTCGTGCAGCCACGCCGGCACCCTGGTGCCGGCGCGATTGGCGAAGTTGAGCATCTGGCGGAACTTCGCGATGGGCAGTATGCCGGGGACGATGGGCGCTGTGATCCCGCGCGCAACGCACTGGTCGCGGAAGCGCAGGAAGTTCTCGGTGTCGTAGAAGAACTGCGTGATGGCCCGGTTGGCACCCGCATCCAGCTTGCGCTTCAGGTAGTCGAGGTCGAAGTTCGCGTCCGGCGCTTCGGGATGACCTTCCGGGTACGCGGCCACGGAGATGTCGAAGTCGGCCACCTCGCGCAGGCCGCACACCAGGTCAATGGCGTAGGCGTAACCACCGGGATGCGGCTCGTAGCGGGTGGCGTCCTGCGGGGGATCGCCGCGCAGCGCAACGATGTGGCGGATGCCCTCGTCACGATAGGTGCGGGCGATGGACTTGATCTCTTCCCGCGTTGACCCAACGCAGGTCAGGTGAGGCGCGCTGACGAGGCCGGTTTCGCTCGCGATGCGCGACACGATCCGGTGGGTCCGGTCACGTGTCGATCCGTCTGCGCCGTAGGTGACGGACACGAACCGGGGCCGAAGCGGCGCCAATTTGATAATGGACTGCCACAAGGTCGCCTCCATCTCCGGGGACTTCGGCGGAAAGAACTCGAAGGACACCTGTACAGGCGGTTTGTGCGGCTTGGGACTTGAATCAGTCATCGGTACCGGTCCTTGCTGGAGTCAGTGGAGCGCGACTGGCCTGGAACAGGGCCCGGTCGGGCGCGCGTCCCGGCAACCACTGCCGGTGGGTGACGGTGAAGCCAAGCGCCGCAAGGCGCGCCGACAACTCGACGTCAGTCGGAAGAATGCGGTCGAAGATCAGCAGCCGGCCGGCCGGCCGCAGCACCCGGGCGGCCTCGCTTAAGGTCTGCGCGACGTCGGCCCCGGGCGCGAGCGCGTCCTGCACGATTACGAGATCGAAGGCTGCGGTCCCAAATGGCAGCTGCGTGGCTTCGGCGGCGCGGATGGTCCAGTGCGGCAGGCCGCCCTGGCGCAGACGCGCGCGGGCCACCTGCCGACGGTGGCTGGACGGCTCGGTGCCGACCAGCATCCGCGCCGCTGGCAACAGCAGCTGAAGCAACTCGCCGGGTCCGCAACCCACGTTCAGGACGTCGCCCGGCTGCTGGTCGCCGGGGATCGTCTGCAGCAGTTCGCTGATCGCGGCTCCGGTGTCGGACACGTGCAGACCACGCGCCCGTCCGGCACGCACCGCGCGGCGCAGCGCATCACGCTCCCGCTGCCGGGACAGTGCCTTAAGCCGCGCCCGGTCCGCAGCGATCGTCGGATCATCGCTCGCAGCGACCGCCGCCACCGGGCTCACAACACCCGCCGCCAGACCCGGCGCCGACCAGCGGTAATAGATCGAGCGCCCCTCGCGAAACGACTCCACCAGTTCCGCTTCGAGCAGCAGACGGAGGTGGCGCGACACGCGCGGCTGGCTCTGCTGCAGTACCGCCACCAGATCGCCGACCGTCGTTTCGCCACCCAACAACGCGACCAGCAGCCGCAGCCGGCTGGGTTCCGCGGCAGCGTCCAGCTGCGATACGGCCTGCTCCAGGTTCATCGCCTAAATATAAAGATGTCTTTATATGTCCGCAAGCGCCGCCTCCACGCGCCCAGGAAGTAGTCCTGTTGCAGCGGGGCCATGGCGGGTGTCCTGTCCGGGCGCTCACCGTGTACTCACGGTAGCCGGACAGGATTTCCCGACGGGCGGTCGCGGGCGGCGCCGTTCCACCCAATCCAGTCATTCGGTTAACCTCTCCACAATGAGCAGCGGCCCCCCACCACGCGAAGCCTTGACGCTCGACGGCCCGGCAGGCCGCCTCGAAGCTCTGCTCGACACACCTTCCGGGCCGCTGGCGACGGCGGTCGCCGTGGTGTGTCACCCGCATCCCCAGCATCAGGGC
>CAZPNN010000354.1:0-3070 GCA_964587605.1 uncultured Chromatiaceae bacterium | reverse complement strand
CAGACGCTGCCGGGCGGCCAGAAAGTGGAGTACTCGATTCCGTCGCCGGCGCGACGTGAGTCGCCTGGTGACTGGGCGGTAACTGCGGCGCCCGTGACGCGTCCCGCCGGTATCGAGCGTCGCCGCCTGCCAACCGGCGGCTGACGTTCCGGCGAGGCCGGATTGCCATGCGCATCGACATCATCCTGAAACCCCACCGCTCCGGTGCCGAGATGGCGCGGCTCGGCAAGCTGGCCGAGAGCTACGGTATTGGCGCGGTGTGGGTGCCCAACAACATCCTGTCACTCGATCCCTTCGTCAATTTCGTGCCCACGGCCCAGCAGACGAAGAACATCCGCATGGGGCCGATCGCCGTCAGCCCGTTCGAGCTGCACCCGCTGCGCCTGGCGAACCTGTTGCTGACGTTGAACGAGTTCGCCGGCGGCCGCGCTGCCATTGTCCTTGGCGGTGGCGGCGGCACGGCACAAGCCATGGGTGCGCAGCCGAAGCGGCGCGTGCGCGCGCTGCG
Source organism: uncultured Chromatiaceae bacterium (assembly GCA_964587605.1). GTDB lineage: Bacteria > Pseudomonadota > Gammaproteobacteria > Steroidobacterales > SHZI01. The sequence goes on along the minus strand of CAZPNN010000354.1, from coordinate 2,562 downwards.
GGAATGCATCGAGATCATCAGGCAGGCAGCTTCTGGCAAGAAGGGCGGCTACAAGGGCGAGGTGTTTCCCACGGAATGGCTCGACGCCAGCTGGGTCACGGCCCCGCCGCCCACGATCTACGTTGGCGCCAACGGCCCGAAGATGCTGGCCATGGCTGCGCGCCATGCCGATGGCATCATGCTGAGTGACTTCGTGCCAGAGCGGGTGAAGAGCGTGCGCGAGATCATCGACCCGCTGTTAAGTGAGCGGGGCGTGTCACGCGCTGCCTTTCCGCTGAACAACTTCTGGGCCTGGCACGTCAAGCGGAGCCGGGAGGAAGCGCAGAGTGAGGCGCGCATCTTCCTGGCGGTGCGCGGCACGATCTGGGACCCCTATATTCACGACGTGGTGAACGCCGAGGAGGCCAAGGTCGTGCTCGCCCACAGCGGCTCCTTCGTCAAGGCTTTTCACCGGAAGACCCCCGAAATCGAGGGCGTGCCGGACAGCATCATCGAGAAGATCGTCGCCGAGGGCGTCTCGGCGTCGCCGCTGGCCGAGATCGACCACGAGATCGAGCGTTTCCGGGAGTTCGAGCGGGCCGGGCTGCACGAGATTGCGCTTTGCCTGTATGAGGATCCGGAGGCCTCGATCCGGGTGATCGGGGAACGGGTAGTCCCGGCGCTGGGTTAGTCCGCGATGGGCAGCATGCGAACCCGAACCCTGGATTCCTCGATGACAACAATGCAACCGGAAAGCAGGCTGTCGCTGAGGCTGGCCAGATTCGCTGCAATCAGTGCCGCCTGACGAGCAGGCCGACGGTCAGCGCCCCGTCGCAGCAGGATTACCGACGGGGCCGTTTCCCGGCGAAGCGCCAGCAACGTTCCGAAGTCGGTATCTGCCGATACGAGGATCCGCCCTTCGGTAGCCGCCCGGCTGAATACTGCGTCGTCGCTGCCGCTTGCAAGGCCGCAGTCCCGGACGTGGATGGCATCGTGACCCAGCGACCTCAGTTTCGCCGCGACGTGCGACGACAAGGCGTTATCGATCAGAAACTTCACGGGGCAGCAAAGGGCAGTTCGCGCTCCCGTACGGCCTCTGCCGCGTAGCGCAGGGCCTCCTGAAGATCTTCCGTCTCGAGGTCTGGGTAGGCTACCAGGATTTCCGATTCAGACATGCCGTCGGCCAACATGCCGACTACAGTCGCTACTGGGATGCGCAGGCCCCGGATACACGGAACGCCACCCATCTGGTCGGGCGCCGCGCTAATCCGTGAGAACTTCATGCAGTGCACTCCTGACTCGCGGTGCATCATAGCGCGGACCTCCTGTTATGCCGATGGTTGGAGTGACAGGGGGCAACTTAGCTGGCCAGCAGGCCATTTATCGAGCCGTATTTCCCATGAAAGCGCCCGGAAACGCCACGTTGTAAGCTGTCGCAAACCACGTGAGCATCCCCATGCGCTTTGAAGGCTCCAAGACCTACGTCGCCACCGACGACCTGCGGCTCGCCGTAAACGCCGCCATCACGCTCGCCCGGCCGCTCCTGATCAAGGGCGAGCCCGGCACGGGCAAGACCCGCCTCGCCGAGGAAGTGGCAGAGGCCCTCGGCGTGCCGCTGCTGGAATGGCACGTCAAATCCACGACCAAGGCCCAGCAGGGCCTCTACGAGTACGACGCGGTGTCGCGCCTGCGGGATTCCCAGCTCGGCGACCCGCGGGTGCAGGACATTGCCAACTACATTGTGCCCGGCATGCTCTGGCAGGCCTTCGAAAGCGACACGCCGGTGGTGCTGCTGATCGACGAGATCGACAAGGCCGACATCGAGTTTCCCAACGACCTGCTCCGCGAGCTCGACCGGATGGAATTCTACGTCTACGAGACGCGCCAGCTCCTCAAGGCAAAGCACCGGCCGCTGGTCTTCATCACCAGTAACAATGAGAAGGACCTGCCCGACGCGTTCCTGCGCCGCTGCTTCTTCCACTACATCCGGTTCCCGGACAAGGAGACGATGGAGAAAATCGTTGAGGTGCACTTCCCGGGCATCAAGAAGGCGCTGCTCAAGGAAGCGCTGGAAGCCTTCTTCAACGTGCGTGAGGTGCCGGGCCTGAAGAAGAAGCCCTCAACCTCCGAACTGCTGGACTGGCTCAAGCTGCTGCTGGCCGAGGACATTCCGCCGGAAGCGCTGCGCACCGACGACCGGAGGTCGATCATTCCGCCACTGCACGGGGCGCTGCTCAAGAACGAGCAGGACGTGCACCTGTTTGAACGGCTGGTATTCATGGCGCGGCGGAATTCGTCGTAGGAGCGCCTTCAGGCGAGGCCCCCTCCCGGGAGAATCGAGTCCGCGAGTCTCTCCCGGGAGGGGGCCTCGCCTGAAGGCGCTCCGGCGGTAATCACCATGCTCACGAACTTCTTCTTCACGCTGAAACAACACCAGGTCCCGGTATCGATCCGCGAGTACCTGACGCTGCTCGACGCCCTGAAGCACGACGTCATCGGCCCCAACATCGACGAGTTCTACCATCTGGCCCGCACGTCGCTGGTCAAGGACGAGAGCCACTTCGACAAGTTCGATCGCGCCTT
>CAZPNN010000353.1:0-4042 GCA_964587605.1 uncultured Chromatiaceae bacterium | reverse complement strand
CTGCGCCGGCGTTGCCGCTGACATTCTCCGCGAGTTCGGCCGGCTCGACATCCTGGTGTGCAATGCCGGCGTCTGCCCGGCAGGGACGGTGGCCGGCAACTGGGAGCAGTGGGACCGGGTCATCGACGTGAATGTGAACGGCACGCAGAACTGCATAGCGGCCGTGTGGGAACCGATGGTGGCTCGCGGCGGCGGCCGGATCGTGATCGTCAGTTCAATGGCCTACTACCGGGGCGGCGTGATCGTCGGCACGGAATACTCGGCCTCGAAAGCCGCGCTGATCGGCATGACGCGGCACCTCGCCCGTAACGGCGGACCGCTCGGCATTCTCTGCAACGCCGTGGCGCCGGGCATTATCGCCACCGACATGACCGCGGACTTCAGGAAACCAGACCTCGAGAACGTGCCCTTGCGTCGGGAGGGAACGGCCGACGACGTGGCCGGGCCGATCCGTTTTCTGTGCGGCCCGGATTCAGCCTACATGACGGGCACGGTGCTGAACGTCACGGGCGGGATCGTGCTTGCTGCCTGAGACGCCGGATCAGTCCTTCACGCGAATGACGATCTTGCCTCGCGCCCGCAGCGTCTTGCTGCGGGTGTGGGCCGCACTGATGTCGTCGAGGCGGAACTCGCTGTCGATCACGGACTTGAGCCGCCCTTCCCGCGCCCAGCCAGCGAGTATCCTGAGATCGGCGGCGGTTGGCGTCCAGACCAGAAAGTAGCCGCCACCAGCCTTGCGCTCGGTCTGGCCCGGCATGAAGAACTCGATGCCGGGCACCGGGACCAGGGTGAGGTACACCCCGCGTTCACTGAGGGCGGGCTGCGCAACCGTCAGGTTGTGCGCGCCGACAGTGTCGTAAATGACATCGAAGTTCGCGCCGGCAACCAGGACCGGCTCGCGCGTGTAATCAATCACGTGCTCCGCACCCAGTTCCCGGACAAAGGCCAGATTCGCCGTGCCGCACACGGCCGTGACATGGGCGCCCATGTTCCGGGCAATCTGCACGGCATAGGTACCAACGCCACCCGCCGCGCCGATAATCAGCACCCGCTGGCCCGCCTTGAGATGGCCCGGGTCACGCAGGCCGTTTAAGGCCGTGAGGGCCGCGAGCGGCATCGCCGCTGCCTCGGCGTGGCTCAACTCCATTGGCTTGCGCGCCACCGTGCGCGTGTTCAGTACCGCGTATTCGGCGTAGCAGCCGCCGGCGCCAACGTCCGAACGTGCAAATATTTCGTCGCCGGGCGCAAAGGCCGTCACCTCGGCACCGACCTCGGCCACCACGCCCGAGGCATCAAAGCCAAGGGTCAGCGGAAAGGTCGAGCCGTACCGGGCAGCCATTTGCCCGCCCGGGATCTTCCAGTCGATCGGATTGACGCTGCTGGCATGGACCTCGATCAGCACCTGGCCGGGGCCCGGTGCCGGGCGGGGCACAGCGCAAACCCGCATCGGGATGGCAGTGCCGAAGGCCTCGATAACCGCTGCTTTCATTCAGGCTCGCCTCAGTCAAGGTGTGGCGGCTGTGGCTTCCGCTCCACCGCGAAGGTTTCCCACGTGGCCATGTTCGGCTCTACCCACTTGTCCGGTGCGTGCAGGAACTTCGGGTAGTGCTTCTCCGTGAAGGCGAGCACGTGCGGCGGCAATTCCTTCGGCGACTCCAGTGAGAACACGCTGGTAATGCCCAGAATCCCGCCGTCCCGGTTGTCCATCAGCATCCACGGGTGCCAGGGCGCGACCTTTTGCCAGGAGCCGGTGTAAGGCGCGTTCATCAGGTCCGGATTGTTCAGGTCGGCCAGACTCGAGTGGATCTGGAAGTACTCGCTGGTGCGGTACCACTCGCCGAAATGTTCGCGCGGCCACTTTGCGGGCGGCAGCGGCGTGGGCCAGCGCGTGTTCACCTCGAAGGACACCACGGCCCGGTTGCCGAAGATCTGCCAGGGGAGGATGAACGGGAACTCGACCGTCTTGAAACCACCCTCCGCAGAACCGAAGCGCTGCTTGAAGCTGGTAGCGTAGTGCGAGTTCACCGGGTCGTTGTGGGTGTGGAAAACTTCCACCTCCTCGCCCGTGTACGGGTTCTTCCAGCTGTCGATGATGCGGTCTTCCTTGAGGTCCAGGTAATAAACGACCTCGCGATGCAGGTTCTGGTAACGGCCATCCGGCAGCTTCGTCACCCGGCTCATGCCGAAGCCCTGGATGCGGAACAACGGTGTGATCACTTCCTGGGTGCCGATCACGGCGTACTGGGTGCCAGTGAAGTGACCGCAGGTCTCGACGCCGTCCTCCAGGCTGGACGCGAGCTTCACCCAGGCCGTGAGATTGTCTTCCGCCTTGCTGAAGTCCAGGTTCAGGGATTTGCCAGCAGCCACCGCGGCCTGCGGGTAGCTCCCAGCCGCCCCGGCCAGCGTCGCACCGCCCAGCATCCCGCCAAGGCCGAGTAGCGCGCTGCGCCGGTTCAACGACGGGCCGTTGATGTTCATTCGCGTCGGGTCGAAATTCTGAAACATGAGTGTTTCCCCTTTTCCATAGTATGAACTCGCAGCAGCACAATCAGACCTGGATTTGACCCGGCGGGCAGTCGCGGGCAAGGTGTTCCTCTGGAAACACCGGGCCCCTCGGCAGCACTCCCCGCATGAAAAACATCGTCAAGCGCACCACCCTGATCGTCCGGGACATGGACATTGCATTGCGCTGGTACCGGGAGGTGCTGGGCCTTTCCATTTACTACGACAAGCACTTCACCCTGGCCGGCAACAGCCTGGCGGCTGGCAAGACGGGTGACATCACGCGCCTGGTCATCCTCAAGTGCGAGCATCCGGAAATCGGCATGATCGGCCTGTTGCAGTGGCTCGATCCGCCCTTGCCGGCGCCAGCCACCATCCCGACCGGCGTGACTTACGGCAACCCGGTCTTCATCGTTTCTACGGACGACGCCGCCGAGGCGCATCGGCGTGCCGTGGCACTGGGAACCCGCGTGCACGCACCACCCCACGAGTCGACCGTGGAAGGTGCGGACGGCAGCACCATGCACTTCCTCGGCACCTCGCTGTTCGACCCGGACGGCTATTTCTACGAGTTCAACCAGTTGCTGCGCGCCGAATAGCGCGCCGAGGTCTCCTCCATGAACCTGGAACAGTGGTCTTTCCTCGCCGAAATCATCGCCTCGATCTCGGTGATCCTGACGCTGTGCTTTCTCGCCTATCAAATTCGGCTGCATGCGCGGCAGGCCCAGCTGGACTCGATGGATCTGGTCACCTCGCGTCGGCACGACTTGCTGCACACCCTGGCAGAGGATGGCGAACTGGCTGCCATCGTCTGGAAGGGGCTGGCGGGAACACCGCGCCTTCCGGCGCACGAGTGGTCACGTTTTTCGTTGTATCTCTACACCGTGCTGCTGGAGTACGAGCGGACCTGGCTCAAGGGCAAGGCCGGAATGCTGGACGTCGATTTCAAAAACAACTGGGAGCAGGCCATGGTCTGGTGGTTCCAGCACCCCGGCACGCGCGCGTGGTGGCGGGGGGATCATCCAGGGTTCAATGCCGATTTCACGGTCTTTATCAATGACGCCCTGACCCGCATCGAGGTCAACCCGCTCGTCGCTACCGCGGTGGCCGCCGCCTTTCGCGAGCACGAACGCCCGCTTCAGCCGGCGATGGCGCCGGAACCGCCGGCACGAGCGTCCAGCCCCGCGGAACGATAAGCGTCTCCTGCCCGCGTTGGAAACGCGACTACGAGTGGATGTACTGCTCGAGCTGCTCGATGACCAACTGCTGCTCGGAGATCACGATCCTCACTACGTCGCCGATCGAGACCATGCCAATGACCTTCTTGTGCTCCAGCACCGGGAGGTGGCGCACGCGCTTCTCGGTCATCAGTGCCATGCACTCCTCGACCGTCTGGCCGGGTTGCACGGCGATGACCTTGCTGGTCATGATCTCGCGCACCTGGAGATCGTGGGAGGACTTGCCGTGCAGGATCACCTTGCGCGCGTAGTCGCGCTCCGAGAGGATGCCGGCGATCCTGCCGCCTTCCATCACCATCAAC
>CAZPNN010000352.1:0-7132 GCA_964587605.1 uncultured Chromatiaceae bacterium | reverse complement strand
AGGATCAGCTGCCCGGCCCGGCGGGGGCCGGCAGCAATCTGTTTCGCCACGCCTGGCATCAGTTGTGGCTTCACGGCAATTACCAGCACGTCGGCAACCCCGGCCACCGCCTTGTTGTCGCTGTGTGTACCGATGCTTGCGTGCAGGGCGCCCACCTGTTCCAGCTGCGCCGGATCGGGATCCGCCACCTCAAGCCGGCTGGCCGGATGACCGGCCTGAAGCAGTCCGCGTACGAGAGCGCGGGCCATGTTGCCGCCGCCGATCAGGCCGATCGTCAGATTTCCGAAGCTCATGTGCGCTTGCCGAACAATGCCGTGCCGATGCGAATCATCGTGCTGCCTTCCTCAATTGCCAGTTCAAAGTCATCCGACATGCCCATCGACAGGGTGTCCAGCGCATGACCCCGGGCATTGAGCTGGTCCAGTACGGCCCGGGCAGCACGATATTCCACGCGCAAGCCGTCCGCGTCGAGTCCCGCGTGGGGCAGGAGCATGAGGCCCCGGAGCTTAAGGCGCGGAAGACTGGCGATGGCATCCGCCAGGGCGGCCACACCAACCCGCGGGCAGCCGGCGCGGGCGTCATCCCCGGCGCCGGGTTGTAACTGGATGCAGACCTGAAGTGGCACGCCGTAATGGGGGCGCTGCGCGGCGAGGCGTTCGGCAATCCGGGCAGACGTCACAGTCTGGGCCCACGCGAAGCTTTCGGCGATCTCGCGAGTCTTGTTGGACTGGATCCGTCCAATGAAATGCCAGACCACGTCACGGTTGCCGGCGGCGATTTTAGGCAATGCTTCCTGCACGTAGTTTTCGCCAAAGTCCTGGAGTCCCGCCTCAAGGCCGCTCTGCACAGCGGCTGCCGGTTGTCCCTTGCTGACGCCCACCAGGGTGATGTCAGCACCCTGGCGCCCGGCTGTGGCTGCGGCCCTGCTCATCCGGGCACGAATTTCGGCCAGATGATCCGTGATTCGCGTCACGACCACCCCCTCCCCCGGACTGTACTATGTTCACCGCCGGATTCGGTTATGGAAACCGCGGGCACCGGCTGGGGATATAAATGGCTGTCGATATCGCGCAATTGCTGGCGTTTGCAGTGAAGAGCAAGGCGTCTGACCTGCACTTGTCTGCTGGTGTGCCGCCCATGATTCGTGTGGATGGTGACGTCAAGCGCGTCAACATGCCGGCGCTGGTGCACAAGGATGTTCATAGCATGATCTATGACATCATGAACGACAAACAGCGCAAAGACTACGAGGAGTTCCTGGAGACCGACTTCTCTTTCGAGATTCCGAAGCTGGCGCGATTCCGCGTCAACGCCTTCAACCAGAATCGTGGCGCTGCCGCGGTGTTCCGGACCATCCCTTCCGTCATCCAGACGCTTGACGACCTGAAGACGCCGCCGATCTTCCGCGACATTTCGATGTACCCGCGCGGCATCGTGCTGGTGACCGGGCCAACAGGCTCCGGGAAGTCCACCACCCTGGCCGCCATGGTCGACTACATCAATGACAACAAGCCCGATCACATCCTCACGATCGAGGACCCGATCGAGTTTGTGCACGAGAGCAAGCGATGCCTCATCAACCAGCGGGAGGTCCACAAGGACACGCTCGGTTTCAGCGAGGCCCTGCGCTCGGCCTTGCGTGAAGACCCGGACGTGATCCTGGTCGGCGAAATGCGCGATCTCGAAACGATCCGGCTGGCGCTAACGGCGGCCGAAACGGGCCATCTGGTCTTCGGCACGCTGCACACGAGCTCGGCAGCCAAGACGATGGACCGGATAGTTGACGTATTCCCGGCCCAGGAAAAGGAAATGGTTCGCTCCATGCTTTCCGAGTCCCTGCGCGCCGTCATTTCCCAGGCGCTGTTGAAGCGCAACGGTGGCGGACGCGTGGCGGCGCACGAAATCATGATTGGCACGCCGGCCATCCGGAATCTCATCCGCGAGGGCAAGGTGGCGCAGATGTACTCTGCGATCCAGACCGGCGTGAAGGAAGGCATGCAGACCCTCGATCAGTGTCTGCAGGAGCTTCTGACCAAGGGCGTCATCTCCAAGGAAGAGGCCCGGTTCAAGGCGCAGAACAAAGACAGCTTTTAGCAATGTGGTGGCCCAGGACACGGGCTGCCGGGAGTCAAGGCGATGGAACGCGACCAGGCAACAAAGCTTATTCAAGGTCTGTTGAAGAAGCTGGTGGACAAGAACGGGTCCGACCTCTTCATTACGACGGGCTTCCCGCCGGCCATCAAGATTGACGGCGAGATTCACCGCGCTGCCGAGCAGCCGCTGACCGCGGATCAGAGTGCGGTCATCATCCGCTCGATCATGAACGATCGCCAGGCGCGGGAATTCGACACCTCCAAGGAATGCAATTTCGCCATCAGCCCGCAGGGTATAGGGCGCTTTCGCGTGAGTGCGTTTGTCCAGCAGGGCCTGGTCGGGGCAGTTTTGCGGCGAATCATCACCAAGATTCCGACGCTCGATGAACTTGAGTTGCCGACCGTGATGCAGGAGATTGCACTGACCAAGCGTGGTCTCGCTATCGTGGTCGGCGCAACCGGCTCTGGCAAGTCAACGACGCTGGCGGCGATGGTGAACCACCGGAACATGAATACTCGCGGTCACATCGTGACCGTCGAGGACCCGGTCGAGTACGTGCACCCGCACGGCCGGTGTGTCGTGACCCAGCGCGAGGTTGGCGTCGACACCGAAAGCTGGCATTCGGCACTGAAGAACACGTTACGTCAGGCGCCGGACGTCATCCTGATCGGCGAGATCCGCGACCGCGAGACGATGGAGTACGGCATCCAGTTTGCCGAGACCGGCCACCTGTGTCTCGCAACCCTGCACGCCAACAGCGCCAACCAGGCGATCGACCGCATCATCAATTTCTTCCCGGAGGAAAAGCGGGGTCAGTTGCTGATGGACATGTCCCTGAACATTAAAGCGCTGATCTCCCAGCGGCTGATTCCGCGGCAGTCAGGCACGGGCCGGATTGCGGCCATGGAAGTCATGTTGCAGTCACCCCTGATCTCTGACCTGATCTTCAAGGGAGACGTGCTCCGTATCAAGGAGATCATGGCGAAGTCGAACCGCATGGGTATGCAGACGTTTGACCAGGACCTTTTCAATCTCTACGAGACCGGGAAGATTTCCTATGAGGAGGCGATGCGCAATTCCGACTCGAAGAACGAATTGCGATTGCGCGTCAAGCTTGAGAGCAAGCGCGACAAGACGGTCGCAAATGACGACTCCGGTGGTTTGACTGTCATGGAAGACGAGAAGAAGGCGGCGCTTTACTAGGCGGCAAGCATGAACGTCCAGCCACTATTCAATCTGATGGTCGAGAAGCAGGCGTCTGACCTGTTTCTCACCTGTTATGCCCCGGTCAAGATCAAGATCGATGGCAAGATCATCCCCGTGAACAAGCTCGAGCTGACGCCCCAGATGGTGCGCCAGGCGGCCATGGAGCTGATGACGGGCGAGCAGCTTGAGGAATTCAATCGCGAGCTGGAGATCGATTTCGCCATTTCGAAGCCTGGCCTGGGCCGATTTCGCATGAACATCTTCCACCAGCGCGGCAATGTCGCAATGGTCATGCGCTACATCACCCACGACCTGCCCGACCTGGATGATCTGGGCATGCCGCCGATCCTGAAGGACCTGGTGATGTTTCGCCGTGGCCTGCTGCTGATGGTTGGCGCCACGGGGTCCGGCAAATCCACGACCCTCGCCGGAATGATCAATTACCGCAACGAAAAGACCGCCTCCCACATCATCACGATCGAGGATCCGATCGAGTTTCTGCACTCGAACAAGAAATCGATTGTGAACCAGCGGGAAGTGGGGGTGGATACCAAGTCATATGGCAAGGCGCTGAAGAGCGCGATGCGCGAAGCCCCGGACGTGATCCTGGTCGGCGAGGTCCGTGATCGGGAAACGATGCAGACCACGATTGACCTGGCCGGGACCGGCCACCTGGCCGTCGCAACCCTGCACTCGAACAATGCGCCGGAAACCCTGGACCGGATCATCAATCTGTTTCCCGAGGAGCAGCACGGGCAGGTTTACATGGACTTGTCCCAGTACCTGCGGGCGATCATCTCGCAGCGCCTGGTGCGGGGTATGGATGGCAAGCGCGTGGCGGCTGTCGAGATCATGCTGAATACCCCGCGCATTGCGGAGTTGATCCAGCGCGGGGATGTCAGCAAGGTGAAGGAATCTTTCGCCGAGAGCTCCGAGCAGGGCATGCAGACCTTCGACCAGTCACTGCTCAAGCTCTACAAGGAAGGCAAGGTCTCGATGGAAGAGGCGCTGGCCAACGCCGACTCACGCTCGAACCTGGAGGCGCAGGTTCACTTCGCGTAGGAGCGGCTTCAGCCGCGAACACATTCCGTAGCCCTATACTGCCGGCCATGATCCAGCCGGCAACGAAATCGTTCTCCACACTCTCACTTGCTCCGCCGCTCGCGCAGGCTATCGATGTGCTGGGCTTCGCGCAGATGACGCCGGTTCAGGAGCACGCCCTGCCGGAACTGCTCGCCGGCAGGGATGTAATTGCGCAGGCACGAACTGGTAGCGGCAAGACCGTTGCGTTTGGGCTGGCGCTGCTGGCTCGCACTGATGTCAGCGCTGACAGGCTTCAGGTGCTGGTGCTCTGTCCCACCCGCGAGCTGGCCGATCAGGTCAGCACCGAGGTGCGGCGCCTGGCCCGCTTCATCCCGAACCTTCGCGTCGTGACCCTGTGTGGCGGAGTTCCAGTGCGGACGCAGACGCCGTCGCTGCAAACTGCTCCCCACGTCGTTGTCGGCACCCCGGGACGAATCCTCGATCACCTCGGTCGCCAGACGATCGAGCTCAGCGGGCTTAAGGTGCTCGTGCTCGATGAAGCCGATCGCATGCTCGACATGGGGTTCCTGGAGGCCATCACGACCGTCATCGAACAGGCACCCGCGGACCGCCAGACACTCCTGTTTTCGGCGACCTACCCGGATGAGATTCGAGCCCTGAGCCGCAAGCTTCAGCGCAGGCCCGTCGAGATCACCGTTGATAACGTGGTCCCTGCCGCCGACATCGAGCAGCTGTTTTTCGACGTTGAACCCGCGCGCAAGGGCGACGTGCTGGCTGCACTTCTCCTGAAGTACCGGCCGGAGTCTGCGCTCGTCTTTTGCCATACGCGTAACGACGTCCGCGAGGTCGCTGCGGAGCTTGCGGAGCGCGGCTTCTCGGTACTCGCCCTGCACGGCGAGCTTGCGCAACGCGAGCGGGACGAAGTGTTATTGCGCTTTTCGAACAAGAGTTGTGCGGTACTCGTGGCCACCGACCTCGCTGCCCGTGGCCTCGATATCAAGGACCTGTCGGCGGTGGTCTCCTGGGAACTGCCCACCGACCCCAATGTGCATCTCCACAGGATCGGTCGCACCGGTCGCGCGGGACGGAAGGGTCTGGCACTCGCGCTGTGTTCGGCACGCGAGAGTCCGCGGATCGCGGCCCTGGAGCTTAGAGCCGGAGTGCCCGTGCAGTGGGGCCAACTGCCTGAACCAGACGACAGCAGGCCGTCGCCGCCGCTAATGACGACGTTGATCATCGACGGCGGCCGGCAAGACAAGCTGCGCGCAGGCGATCTGCTCGGGGCCCTCACGGGTGACGTTGGCTTGCCTGGAGATATCATCGGCAAGATTGATATCACCGCTCGTCATAGCTACGTAGCAATACGCAGCGACCGGGCGGAGGCCGCACTCAAGGGCCTGCGTGCCGGCAAGATCAAGGGGAAAGCAGTCCGCGCCTCCAGGCTCGGGACGCTGAAATGACCACGAGGCCGCAGCCCCACAATCCACTGCATGGCATCACCCTCGAGGTGATCGTCAATGAGCTGGTGGCAGCTCTCGGCTGGGAGGAATTGGGCCGGCGCATACCGGTCCGTTGTTTCAACAGCGACCCGAGCGTGGCCTCGAGCCTCAAGTTCCTGCGAAAGGTCCCCTGGGCGCGCGCGAAAGTCGAGGCCCTCTACCTCGCCATCCGGCAGGCCCGGCGTGCAGAAGGCGATGACGCCACCAGCGCCTGAACGGTCGGTTCCGCCCTGCGTCGTTCATGAGGACGACGATCTGCTGGTCGTTAACAAGCCGCCAGGCTGGAACACCCACGCGCCCGCCATCCATGCGGGCGAAGGGATCTACGACTGGCTGAAACACCGCGAACCCCGCTGGTTCCGGCTGGCAATCGTGCATCGCCTCGACAAGGACACGAGCGGATTGCTGGTTTTCGGCAAGACCCCGGAAGCCAATCGCTCCCTGACCGCACAATTCACGAAGCGGCAGGTGAGAAAGCAGTACACGCTGGTCACCGACCGGCCAGTGCTACGCGAGACCTTCACGGTGCTGTCGGAAATTGTGCGAGACGGGGACCGCTACCTGGCCCGGTCCCTGACAGAAAAGGGTGACCGGGCTGAAACGCATTTCAGGGTGCTGCGCCGGGAGGGAGCGCAAACGTGGCTGGCGGCAGAACCCGTCACAGGGCGGACCCACCAGATTCGCGTCCACGCGGCAGCCGAGGGCCTGCCCATCCTGGGCGATCTCCTCTACGGTGGTGGCGCTGCTCCCCGACTCCACCTGCACGCGACAGCCCTCGAGTTTCAGCATCCGCGATCGGGGAATACGGTGCGCCTTACAGCGCCACCCGATTTCGTCACGCCGGTCTCCCGGCAGTTGCGGGAGGCCGTAATCGATCGAACCCACACGGACACATTTCGGGAGATACAGGGAGCGGCGGACGGCAAGCCCGGAAGTTACCGGGACCGACTCGGTGCATGGTTGCTGCTGGAGAGTGAGGAAGCGCCCGTTGCGGGGGAGGCGCGTGCGCTCCTTGGTTCTGGCGCAGGGCCATCTCCGGTTCGCGGCGTGTACTTCAAGCGGCGGTTGCGTGAGGTCACACGTGCGTCAGCGACGGAGGCCGCACCGCAGTTGCTGGCTGGCGAACCCGCGCCGGCGCGTTTTCCGGTGCGTGAGCACGGCGTCAGCTACGAACTCAGCGTGACCGAGGGCTATTCGGTTGGGTTGTTTCTCGACCAGCGGGACAACCGCCGGCGACTTCTATACGGCCATGTGGCTTCGGAATTTCCGCTGTACGCCATGGAGAAACG
>CAZPNN010000351.1:0-5629 GCA_964587605.1 uncultured Chromatiaceae bacterium | reverse complement strand
GGAGGACGCAGTGCGCCGGGCGTTCGGGTCAGCGCCGGGTGGCGGAAGCCGCTGACGCGGGCTTCAATCCGGAAATTGCGTTATGTAATAAAGCAATGGATTTTGTCTTATCGATCAATGGCTTTATTCCTGCTCTTCATGTTGTGTTTCAGTCGGTTCTGGCGTATTTTCGAACCGCCACAGAAAAACAAGACGGTCAGCCGCCGATGAGCGCACTCCACAGCCGCCGGGTACCCACGAACTCGCCACCAATCGAACCCGACAGCATCAGCGTGTGGGTGGCCGCGGGCACTCCCGAGCTCCGCCAGTATTTGCCGGAGCACCTCGCGCAAGAGCCGGGGATCACGGTCGTCGGTAGCTCCAGCGATGATTGCGCCTGTCTCTCCGCAGCCCTCGAGTGCTATCGGCCAGACGTGCTGCTGCTGGACGGGAGGCGCGGCGCGCCGTTCGACACCGGGCCTATGCAGGCAGTCCGCAACTACGCAAACAGCGGTCGGGTGGTGTTGCTGCTCGACCGGGCAGACTGGCGAACGGCAGATGACATCCTGCGAAATGGTTTCCACGGCTACCTGCTGACGACGAGTGCCGTGGGCAGCTATGCGCGAGCGATTCGGGCCGTCAGCCGCGGCGAAATCTGGGTACCGCGGGCGCTGCTCGCCAGGGTACTGGGGAGCTGGCTCAAGGGAGTCCAGGCGCCCGTCCGCCCGGTCGCGCCGCCTGACGCCGATCATTGTTCGTTGACCGCAAGGGAGCGGCAGATTCTCGCGCAGTTGAAGAAGGGCCTGTCGAACAAGCAGATCGCGGAGGAACTTGGCGTGCTGGAAGACACCGTAAAGAAGCATTTACAGCACGTGTACAACAAGCTCGGCGTTCGCCGCCGGACCATCGTGCTTGCCAGAGAGGCCCGGGTGTAACAACCTTCGCCGGGCGCCGAAACGCCGCCAGTGGCGTGTGCATTATGGATAGTTCTATTCCTCTTTCGAGGAATAGAACTATCGAGCTCAGCGGTATAGGGTTAGGGTCGGAAACAGTAGTGGCGACGACCCAATATCATGAAGTCCAATCGCATGAGTACCACCTCCACCCGCACCCTTCGCACCGCCTTGCCTGCGCTTGCCTGGCTGTTACCCCTTTGCCAGGTGTTCGTCGCCCCGGCATTCGCCGCGGCGGGATGTCCACCCGGGGAGGTGGAGTTGCGGCCGAACCTCCGGGCGCGGCCCCCGCGCGACATCGCCATGCTCGACGCCAACAACATCAAGTTCAGCACGACCAGCTGGAATGCGGGTGACGGCAGGCTGACGCTGGTGGCCAGGGCGCCCGAGACCGACCCGGAGACCGGCCAGCGCAAGCAACCGGTGGACCAGCGGGTCTACTGCTCCGGCGGAGGCTATTACGATCGCCCAGCCGGCACTGCCGAGTACCACGCGGATCACAACCACGTCCATTACAACGACTACGCGAATTACATCCTGGAGTCGATCTCGTCTTCGCAGAATCCGCGCCAGGGGAGCAAGACCACGTTTTGCATCATGGACACCACCGGCGTGAACACGCAGGTCGCCGGTGCATCCGGGAGCGCGGTATTCAACTGGTGCCCCACCCAGGACCCCAGCTTCAACACCCAGGGCATGTCGGTGGGCTGGGGCGATACCTACGGTAGCCACCTCGTCGGTCAGAGTATTTCCGTCAATGGGTTGGCGGATGGGATGTACCGCCTCCGGAATGTTTTCGACCCGAACGGCCGCGTGCTGGAGACGCAGGACGCCGACAACGAATCGTGCCGGCACATTGAGCTTGGCAGCGGATCAAATGGCCGCTACGTCGCCGACCGGGGGCCCTGCGAACCGCCACCCGCGGGGACGGTCAGCAGCGTGACCCCTGCCTCGGCAGCGCAAAATACCTGCGTTTCGATGACCGTTTTCGGCGCGAACCTCGTGCCGGAACAACGGCTCAGTTTCTCGGGTGGAACGGGCCCGCTGCCCGGTGCGAAAGACCTCCGGGTGGACCCGGCTGGCAATTACCTCACGGCTACGGTCTGCGTACCCCGCGCCAAGGGTGGCAAGCGAAACTCCTCGCTTGGCAGTGATCCGGTGTGGGATGTGTCGCTCAGTGGTTCGTACGGTGGCCATGCCTCCGTGACCAAGGCAAACGTCTTCCGGGTTACACCCTAGAAGTTCGTAAGTACGCTTGACAGCAGCGTCAGCTGTCTAATTCAGAAGGAAAATAACAATGAGGATCCAGAAAATACACGCGATTCGAACCGCCGTAGTCGCGATGGCCATGACAATGTCCGGGGCAGCGATGGCGGCAGACCTTAGCAACCTGAGCGGCCAGTCTTGCGGTGCCTTGACCGGAACCTGGCACTTCGTCAACGTCCAGGTGCCAGCGGGTAGCGGCACCGGAACGCTCACGGCATACTGGACGAGCGGGAGCTGCACGGTCGCCGCGTCATCGGTCAACAAGTCGATGCAGCACTTCTACTGTACGGCCAGTGGCGACTTGTTGAGTGCATCCACGAACCTGGGTGGCAGGCTCCAGCTGTCTGACTTCAGCTGCGAAACGAAGTGCGTAATTGACCCCAAGACCAAGGAGTGCGTGAAGTAACCGGGATCAGCCGGAAAATGGGACAGTGACCCTGATTGCTGCAGTCAGGGTCACTGTCCTCCGGTTCCGGCCCGTATCCTTGAGCCTGAAGCCGCGCCGCGGCTCCAGGTTTCAGCCTCCTGCAAACTGGTACGGTAGTGCGGCAGGTTGGCCGTGAGGAAGGTCAGGCCCAGCACACTGGCGCCGGCGCAGACGATTGAGAGCGACCAGCGCAGGGCGTTGTCGTCGCCAAAGCCGTAGTCGGTCACCAGGCCCACGACCGTGGGGCCGAGCAACCCGAGAATGTTGATCACGAAATAGTAGAGCGCCGTCGTCTGGGCCCGCATCTGGTTGGGGGTAATCATCTGCAGGGCCGCGGCGCCCGTCGCGGTGACGATGGCGCCGCCGACCGACACCGGAATGAGCATGCCGAGTGCAAGTTGTCCGTTGGGCATGAGTGGCGTCAGTATCGATCCCGGGATCAGCAGGAAGATGGCGCCACCAAGGCAGGTGCGCATCAGCGCGTCCTTGTAGCCGCGCTGGTACAGGCGCTCCGCTATAAAGCCGCTGAGCAGGATGCCGATCGGGCCAAAGATGATGGTGACGAGCCCATAGCCCAGGCTGATTTCCGGGATCGTCCAGTTCCAGGTCCGCAGGAACATGCTGGGCACCCAGAAGAAGTAGTTATAGCCCTGGATGGTCACTACCGACATGCCAATAAACAGGGTGAGGTAGGTGCGCCAGCGTTGCCGCAGGAAGTTCACGGTCTCGCCGATCGTCAGGTCTTCCGTGATGCGGCCATCAGCCTGCTTGAGTTGCAGCCGGTCGTGGCGCCGCGGTTCGCGGACGGTCAGCATGAGTAGTGCAACGAGCAGGCCCGGCAGGCCCACCAGCAGGAAAACCGTCTGCCAGGCACGCAACTCGCCAATTCCCGGAATCTCCACGGGCGGCGCGCCGGCGACCCACGCGATGACCTGCCCGCCAAAGATCAGCGCCACGCCAACCCCCAGCGATACGCCCATGTTGTAAAACGTCAATGCGCGGCCGCGCGTCGCGCGCGGGAAGTAATCACTGATCATCGACAGCGCCGCGGGGTTCAGCGTTGCTTCACCAACGCCCACGCCGACGCGTGCCAGGAACAGCTGGAGGAAGTTCCGCGCCAGGCCGCAGGCGGCGGTCATCAGGCACCAGATCGAGATCCCGGCGGCAATGATGCCCCGGCGACTGAAGCGGTCTGCTGCCCGACCGATGGGCAAGCCAAGGACCGTGTAGAAAATTCCGAAGGCGAGGTTGCCGAGCAGGCTCACCTGCGTGTCGGAAATATCGAGATCGCGGCGGATGGGTTCGACCAGCAGGGCGAGAATCTGGCGATCGAGAAAGGACACCAGATAGGCGAGGGTCAGGATACTGACGACATACCAGGCGTAACGAGGATTCGGGTAGGCGGTATCGTCCGGGCTAGTGGCAGGTGGTGCAGGCATTCAGTTGCTCCTGTCGCTGGGCCGCCGTCGCTGGAGCCACGGTCGGCCAGCTGGGTGTGTGGCAGGCCGTGCAGTCGAGCGCGCGTTCCAGCACAACGCGGTGCGCCATTTCAAAGTGCCAGTAACCGGGGCGTTTGGCGTCGATCAGCGGCGCCAGCGCATCCGGTGGCAGGACAATGGACCCCGAGCGGTAAGCCGGATCGGCAGACACGACGGCTTTGGCCGGTGGTGGAACAGCCTGCAGCGCGCGTCTGACGACATCGCTGCCCGACACAGTGCGGCCGGCCAGCCGGCCGAGGTACACCGAAGGACCCAGAAACGTGCCTTCGCCACCGTAACTGCCGTTGATGCCGGCGACGCCCGTGACTTCGCCGGCGGCATACAGTCCTGGAATCGGCCGGCCCTTTTCATCCAGAACGCGGGTGTCCGCGTCGATCACGAGGCCGCCCATGCTTTTGCGCGTCATCGGAAACAGCTGGAGCGCGTAGAACGGTGCCTTGCGCAGGGACCGCGCCGCCGGGTCCGGCTTGCCCGGCACAAAGCGCGCGAAGTCGGTGTCCTCGCCGGCCAGCACGGCCGAGTTCCAGCGTTGCACGGTGCGTTCCAGAGCGGCGGCCGGCAGGCCCGCCGCGACAGCCAGCGCCGAAACGGAATCAGCCTCGCGGATCAGCCCGGCCTGCTTCAGCGGTTCGATACCCTGCGGATTGCCGAGCCATACGGCATCCCGGATGCGCAGCGAGCGCAGCCCGTCGGCGTCGAAGACCAGCCAGTGCGTCGCGGGTGTCTGCCGGAGCACCGTCTCGTCTGCATCCTTGCTGGGTCCGGCCTCATTGATGAATCGCCGGCCATTGCTGTCGACCCAGATGGCGGCCGGGTTCTGGCTGAGCAGGGCGCGCGTGCCCGTCGGGTCGCGGGGATCTGGAATCCCGGTGGTGAATGTCACCTGGTGATCCATGCGCGTGGTGGCGGCACCGACCGCCTGGCCAAGCCTTATGCCCGCGCCTGTCGCGAAGTAGCCGGCGCCCGAGTAGAGGCGTGACGGGGCGGGCAGGTCGTTGCGCCATTCACGGCGCACAAACGCCAGGTCGTTTTGCCAGCCGCCCGTGGCGATGATCACGGCCGGGGCGACCAGATTACGCAGAAGGCCGGTGCGCAGTTCGCGCACCCGTACGCCGCGAACGGCGCCGTTATTGTTGATGAGGGAAACCGCTTCCGTGTTCCAGTGAAAGGCGAGATCCGGTTCGGCGAACGCGGTGCGCATCATCGGCACCACCACGTTCAACGCGGCGCCGTTGGCGAAATGGAAGCGGGGTACCGAGTGCTCGGGCGTGTCGAGAATGAACCCCCAGCGCACGCCGAAACCGGTCAGCCAGTCGTGGACGTCGGCCCGGGACGCCGTCACGTAGCGGCGCACCCACTCCGCGTCCGCGTCCTCGCCCCAGGCCAGCAGATCCCGCTCCGCGATTTCCGGGCTGTCCCGGTAGCCCTTTTTTTCCTGCAACGGGGTGCCGACCAGGGCGAAGCCGCCGGCCTTAACCGCATGGCCACCGCCGACGGAGTTGGCA
>CAZPNN010000350.1:0-3974 GCA_964587605.1 uncultured Chromatiaceae bacterium | reverse complement strand
CCAGTTCCTTGTGAGCTTTTCCGATTCCCGCCACAACCGCGACGCCAGCGCAGCGTCTTCCATCACCCGCCCGGGGGTCACCACGGCGCAGTCTGCGAAATAGTGGCCGCTGACGCCTGCCAGGTCCGGGTGTGCCGCGACGTAACAGGTCGTCGCAGCCCCCTCAGCCGTGGTCTTGATCCGGGAGCGCAGCAGGGACCCGACCACGGGCGCCAGCAACTGTTGCCAGGTGGGGATGTACCGGATGATGTTGGTGATGATCAGGCCCGGGTGTACCGCATTGGCAACCGCCGTGGTGCCCGAAAGCCGTTTCGACAGCTCACGAGCCACCAGCCCGTTGGCAAGTTTCGACTGCCCGTAGAACACCCGGGGGTCGTAACCCTTCTCGCCATTAAGGTTGTCAAAGGCAATGCCGCCCGGCGGCGCCCATTGATGGGCACTGCTACTCACCATCACCACCCGCCCGGCCGGTGCCGCCTGCACGGCGGGCAGCAGCCGGTTCACCAGGAGAAAATGGCCAAGGTGGTTCACCAGAAACTGCTTCTCCAGCCCCCGCACGAGCTCCAGCCGCGGTGGCGCCATGATCCCGGCATTGCAGATCAGCATATCCAGAGGGACACCCAGCTGGGTAACGCGGTGGGCGCACTCGGCCACCCCGTCGAAATTCTCGAGCTCACAGGCCAGCGGCGTCGCATGGCCAATGATCTGTGCGCAGGCCTCCCGGGCCTTTTCCACGGTGCGCCCCGCAACGAGCACGTGAGCCCCGCGCAGAGCCAGCACCCGGGACGTTTCGAAGCCGATTCCGGAGGTCGCACCGGTCACCAGCGCGGTCTTGCCGCTCAGGTCGAGGCCGGCTGTGACCTGCTCTGCCGTCGAGCTTTTGTCAAAAGTGCCCATCGCCACCAGATGATTACTGTCGAGTCAGTATAATGCCCGCCACCTTTTCGAAGGCCACCCCCGCGCACCATGTCCCTCGTCCGCCTTGATGACGTTTCGCTTGCCTACGGCGAGCAAAAGCTGCTGACCAACGTCGGGTTTGAAATCGACCCCGGCGAGCGCGTGTGCCTGATCGGTCGTAATGGCACCGGCAAGACCTCACTGTTCCGGCTGATTACCGGCATCGTCCAGCCTGACAGCGGCCTGATTCAGTACCGCAACGGCATCGTGATGAGCACCCTGGATCAGCAGCTGCCGGAAAATGTCGAGGCCACGGTGCGTGAGGTGGTCACCGAGGGTCTGGCCGACCTCAAGGCCCTGGTCGACGAATACGAGCAGCTCGCGCACCAGAAACTGGACAAGGCCGGCCTGAAGCGGCTCGACGACCTACAGCATCGCATCGACGAACTCGACGGTTGGCGCGTTGACCAGCGGGTCGAGCTGATGATGGCAGAAATGGCGCTACCGCCCGACCAGCCCATTGCCGAACTTTCCGGCGGCTGGCGCCGGCGCGTGGGCCTGGCCAAGGCGCTGATCAGCAAGCCTGATCTGCTGCTCTTAGACGAGCCCACCAACCATCTCGATATCGTCACGATCCAGTGGCTCGAAAATCGCATCCGCTCGTGGCAGGGGGCCGTGCTGTTCATTACCCACGACCGCGCGTTCCTGGACAAGCTCGCCACCCGTATCTGCGAACTCGACCGCGGCCGACTGTTGAGCTTTCCCGGCAGCTACGACGAATACCTTGAGCGCAAGGAAAAGCTGCTGGAAGACGAATCCACCGCCAACAGGCTTTTCGACAAAAAACTGGACGACGAGGAAATCTGGATCCGCCAGGGCGTCAAGGCGCGCCGGCATCGCAACCAGAATCGTGTGCGGCGCCTCGAAGCGCTGCGCCAGGAATACACCGACCGCCTCACCCCGCTCAACCGGGCTCAGATCTCCATCGAAACTGCCGACCAGTCCGGCCGGAAGGTCATCGACGCCAGGCACATCACGCACGGCTTTCGCGGCGAGGAACTGATCAAGGACTTCTCCTGCAAGATCACGCGCGGCGACCGGATCGGCCTGCTTGGCAACAACGGCGTCGGCAAAAGCACGCTGCTGCGCATTCTGCTCGGTGAGATCAAGCCCCAGCACGGCACCATCAAGGAAGGCACTGCACTGGAGATCGGCTATTTCGGGCAGCTCCGTGAAACGCTGGACCCCGAAAAGAGTGTGGCCTACATCGTTGGCAACGGCAGCGACTACGTGAAGATCAACGGCCACGAGCGGCACGTGATTGGCTACCTGCGCGGCTTCCTCTTCAGCGCCAAGCGGGCCATGACGCCGGTGAAGTCACTGTCCGGCGGCGAGCGAAATCGCGTAATTCTCGCCCGGCTCTTCACCAAGCCGACCAACTTCCTGATCCTCGACGAGCCCACCAACGACCTCGACGTGGAAACCCTGGAGGCACTTGAGGACCGGCTTGACGAGTACAAGGGCACACTGATCGTGGTAAGCCACGACCGAATGTTCCTGGACTCGGTCATCACCAGCGTGTTTGCCTTCGAGCCGCGCGGCCATATCGAGCGCTACGTGGGCGGCTACACCGACTGGCTGCGCCAGGGTCGCCCGCTTGCGGAAACCGATAATCCCCACCTGCAGAAGGGCGAGGCACCCGCACCCTCAGCCACCGAGAAACGCAAACTGGCCTCCCGCCAGACGCGCAAGCTCAGCTACAAGGATCAGCGGGAACTGGACGCCCTGCTGCAGAAAATCGCAGCACTCGAAGCCGAGATCAAGGCCCTGGAACGCCAGACAAACGCCAAGGGCTTCTACGACAAGCCCTGGCACGACACCGTGCCGGTGCTGGATGCCCTGCGCGCGAAGCAGGCCGAACACGAGCAGGTCACCGCTCGCTGGCTGGAACTGGAAGAGCAGAAGGACCGCGCGTAGGAGCACCAAAAAAAAGGCGCCCCGCCAATGGCGGGGCGCCAGACTTAGCTCAAGTCTGAGAGAAATTCCTTACATCACGTCCCCGCCGAACGACCAGCCGGCGTCCACGCGGATGATGTCGTCGCCGCCCGCGATGCTGAAGGCTTCGGCACCGCCTACGGCCACTGCGACGCCGGTGAACACATTCGGCATCCAGTAGTAACGGCCGCCAAAGCTGTAGACGGTATTGTTAAAGTTTTCCGACGGAAAAGAGCCAGCACTGAATTCGCCATCGTAGTAGTCAATCTGGGCGCGAATTTCAAACTGATCACCGAGCTGATGGCGCACGCCGAAGCCCAGGCCCCAGCCATCCTCTTCCACATCGAAGTCGCCCTCATAATCAAAATAGATGGCGTCGACGACCACCTGGGTTTTATCGCCCACGCTCGGGTGCACGCCAGCACGGAGTTCGTATCCGTCAAAGTCGAAATCCGAAGACCCCTCGCTGCCATCCACCGTACCGTCGAGATAGGTCAGCTGCGCGTGCCCTATACCTGCGAATCCGATGCCGCCCCGGATGTCGAATGCGTCAGTCGAATCTTCGCCCGCGTCGGCGACGTTGAACCCGACACCGACCTCGGTCCAGCTCAGCGGCTCGGCGTTGGCCATACCGGCCAACAGCGCAATAGTTCCGGCGAGCGCGATTTTCTTCATTTCCGTATTCATTGCCCAAATCTCCCTGTTGAAAAGTCGTCGCAACAATCATCTAACTTCACACTTGCCCGTACTGACGGTCGATGGTGATGACAGCACAGGCGGCAAGCAGGGTATACGGAAAAGCAACAACTGTCTTTACACAATATCCGCTAAGCGCTGCCGTTTGTCGCGACTTGGGAGCTTTTGTAGCTTATTAACAACACAATCGGGCGAATGATGGCCAGATCCAGCCCAGATCCGGCCCAGACCCGGCCCAGACCGGGTCAGCAAAGCCGCCGCACCCCGGGCAGCGTCAGCACGTAGTCGGCGCCCATCAGCATCGCAGGCGTGTAGAAGCCGCCAACGACAGGGGTACTCAGCAGGTGCTGCACGATGCCGAGCGCGCCCGTCACGGTGAGGTCATA
>CAZPNN010000349.1:0-2128 GCA_964587605.1 uncultured Chromatiaceae bacterium | reverse complement strand
CTCCCGAGGTACTTTTCCACGTAGACGGTACTGTTGCCGAAGGCGGCGCCCGCCTCGGTGCGCGTCAAGGTGACAGCGTTAAGCAGGGCGGCGTCGCTGTGGGCCACCCGCATCCCACGCCCGCCACCGCCACCGGCAGCCTTGATGATCACCGGATAGCCAATGGACCGGGCAATCTTGAGAATCTCGTCGCCATCTTCGCCCAGCGGGCCGTCCGAGCCCGGCACGCAGGGCACGCCTGCGGCCCGCATGGCTTCCTTGGCCGAGATCTTGTCGCCCATCAGCCGGATTACATCCGGCGGCGGGCCCACGAAGATAAAGCCGCTCCGCTGCACCCGCTCCGCGAAGTCGGCGTTCTCTGACAGGAAGCCATAGCCGGGGTGAATGGCCACGGCATCCGTGACCTCAGCCGCGCTGATGATGGCCGGCATGTTGAGGTAACTCAGCGCCGAAGGCGGTGGGCCGATGCACACGGTTTCGTCGGCGAGCAGCACATGCTTCTGGCCAGCATCCGCCGTGGAATGCACGGCAACCGTCTTGATGCCCAGTTCGCGGCAGGCGCGCTGGATGCGCAGCGCAATCTCCCCGCGATTGGCGATAACGACCTTGTCGAGCATCGGTCGTTCAGGGTTCGATGACGAACAGCGGCTGGCCGAACTCGACCGGTTCGCCGTTTTTCGCAAGCGCCGCCACGACCTTGCCGGACACGTCGGCTTCGATCTGGTTCATCATTTTCATCGCTTCGATGATGCAGAGCGTGTCACCCTCCTTGACATGGTCGCCGATCTTGATGAAGTTCGGCGAGTCTGGAGCGGGCGCTTCGTAGTAGGTGCCGACCATCGGTGACAGCACCTTGTGTCCCGCAGGCTCGGCGCTGACGGAAGTGGCCACAGCACTGCCGGTTCCGGCACTGACTGCACCAGCCGCCGGTGCGGCCATCGCGGCTATCGGGTAGGCCATGGGCGGCAGGGCGTATTGCACCTGCGCGTTCGGAAGCTGCCGGCTGATGCGCACCGATTCCTCACCCTCGGTGATCTCCAGTTCGGCGAGGCCGGATTCCTCGAGCAACTCGATCAGCTTCTTGACCTTGCGGATATCCATGACAGTCCTCGCCTACTTTGGTTGCGGGCGCGCGAGTTGCGCGCAGGCCGCCTGAAGGGCCAGCTGGTAACCCAGTGCGCCGAGCCCGGTGATTACACCGACGGCCACGTCGGATACGTAGGAGTGGCGCCGGAATTCCTCCCGGGCATGCACATTACTGAGGTGAATTTCGATAAACGGGATGCCGACGGCCAGCAGCGCATCCCGCAGTGCGACGCTGGTGTGCGTCAGTGCACCCGGGTTCAGCAGGATGAAGTCCACCTGGCCCGCGGCCTGCTGGATCCGGTCCACCAGGGCAGCCTCGGAATTGGTCTGAAAGGCGTCGAACTGGTGGCCGGCGGCCTTGGCGTCCGCAGCGACAGCCTGTTCGATGTCAGCCAGGCTCGTTGAGCCGTACAAATGGGGTTCCCGCCGGCCGAGCAGGTTCAGGTTGGGGCCATTTAGCAGCAGCAGCCGTGCCATCAGATAGAGTCTGTATCGCCGGAGATAGCCGCGAGTTTAGCGAACTTCAGGGCGGGCGCCCAGCTTCAGGCGCTTCGCGGCTTCGGTGGTGGACAGTGTCCCTGTGGCCAAGGCGTCCGCCACGCCGGCGATCTGCTCCAGGTCGCTGGCCCGGATTTCGCCGATGTGGATAGCGAGCACCGTACCGTCGGGGGCGGCGACGACGGACAGCGGCAGGGCAAAGCCGGGGGCGAACTGCTCGGCCGCCCGGGTGGCGTCCATCTCGCCGACCAGGTTGGGGTAGGTGACGCCGGTTTCGCCAAGAAAGCGGATGACGGGGTCGAGACGGTCAATGGCGATACCGATGACCTGCATCCGGGCCGGGTCCTGTGACTGCTGGAACTGCTCGAGCAGCGGCATTTCCTTCCGGCACGGTGCGCACCAGGTGGCCCAGAAATTGATCAGCAGGGTGCGCCCGGACCACTCCGCCACGGCCCGGGGCTTGCCGTTCACGTCATTCAGAGTGAGCGGGGGCAGGGGCTTGCCGACGCCCCCCACCGATTCTGAATCTCCATCAGAAACAGTC
>CAZPNN010000348.1:0-2860 GCA_964587605.1 uncultured Chromatiaceae bacterium | reverse complement strand
CCCAGGTTTATCCCACCACCTTCAGCGACTACCGCATTGATGTGACTGGTTCCGGGCCGACTCCCGGCATCCTGCAGGTTTCCGGCAATGGCACGACGCCGGGTGTGGTGCTGTCCGCTGCCGGCAAGCTCCGCCTGACTGCCGACGAGATCGTGCAGTCGGGCGCCATTCGCGCCCCGTTGGGACAGATTGAATTCTTTGCCCGGGACAGCCTGACGCTCGCCGCCGGGAGCCTCACGTCCACGTCTGCCGAAGGCAGGCTGTTGCCATTCGGGCGCGTGTCCGGCGGCACCAGCTGGACCTACGAGTCGGTTCCGGGCATCACGCCGGACATTGCCGCGCCACCCGAGAAGCGGATCCGCCTGGACGGCCAGGAGATCACCGTGGCTGACGGCGCCGTCGTGGACCTGTCCGGCGGCGGCGACCTGTACGCCTACGAATTCCTTCCGGGACCCGGTGGTTCGGTGGACGCGCTCGCGCCCGGCGTGAATCCGAATCTCTACGCCGTTCTGCCCGGTGGGAGTCCGTTCGCCGCCTACGACACCCAGGAGTACCAGGGTTCGGACCTGAAGCCCGGGGACAGCGTGCGCCTCGCCGGTGTGCCCGGCGTGCTCCCGGCCGGCGAGTACGCCCTGCTGCCTGCGCGTTATGCCTTACTGCCCGGCGCGGTGCTCGTGGAAGTCGTGCCCGGCGTCCAGGATCTGGGCGCAAACCAGGTCGCCGGTCTGCCGGACGGGACCCCGGTGGTGGCGGGCGTGCGCATCATCGCGGGGACTGACATTGCCGACAGCCGGACCAGCGGCTTCGCGATCCGGCCTGGCAGCTACGCGCGACAACTCGCGGAGTATCGGGACAGCTACGGCAACACGTTCTTCGCCGACCAAGCGGCCTCGGTCGATCGGCCCGCGCCGCCGCTGGCGAAGGACGCGGGCGCCCTGCAGCTGGTCGTCGGTGACAGTCTTGACCTCGGCGGCACTCTGCGCCTCGCGGCCGATCCGGGTGATCCGGCAAAGCCGGAGGACGACGGCAGGGGCGGACGCCTCGATCTGAGCGCGGATCGCCTGCGCATCGTCGACACGGTGAGCGGCATCGCGGAGGACATCGTGGAAGTGGCCGCGAATGTGCTGAACCGCATTGGCGCCGACAGCGTACTGCTCGGGGGCACACGCTCCGTGTTCGTGGATCGTACCGAGATCTCGCCCGCCGCCAGCACCGTGGAGATTGCCGCCGGCCTCGAACTGGCGGGTAGCGAGTACCTCTTGCTGGCCACGGATCAGCTGACCATCGGCGACAACGCCGCCCTGCGGAGTACCGGCGCTGCCACCGGTGACGCCGGCGGCCGGCTGGCCATCACTGGTTCGTCCGGCAGCGCGCTGGTCCGGGTCTCGCGCAATGGACCGGTGCAGCTCGAGCGCAGTGCGGGCGCGGCAGCTGCCGGCGATCTGCTGATCGGCAACGGCGCGGTGCTCGGCGCCAACGGCTCGATCACGGTCGACGCCAACGCCACGGCGCGTTCGTTCGGCACCTACGAGGTCGGTTCCTCCACGGGGCTTTCGCTGGGTTCCCGGCGGATCGTGCTGGGCGCAGACCAGGACGCCGTCATCGACGGGCTCGCTCTGAATGCCGGCGCACTGGCTGCCCTCAGCACCGCTGCGGAGCTGGCACTGAAGGCGAGTGAGGCGCTCGAGGTGGCGGGCCCCGTGCTGCTCGGCAACTCCGACGACCGTCCGGAACGTCTGACGCTGGACACCCCCGTGATCCGGACCGCAGGCGGCAGCGCGACGTTCTCGGCTGGGGAACTTGCGCTGCAGAATTCCGGCTCGGCCCTGGCCGGTGCGCCAACCGCGGGGTCGGGCGCGCTCCAGCTGACTGCGGACCGGGTGCGCTTCGGCGGCGGCGACGTGGCGCTCGACGGGTTCGCCACCGCCACGCTGGCGGCCGCGCAATCCGTCACGACCGACGGCGCTGTGCGATTGCGCTCCGGTGCCGACCTCCGCATTGCGACACCGTTTCTGACGGGCGCGGCCGGGTCCGAACTGGCGATCGCGGCTACCGGTCGTAGCGTCTTGTTGGCGACGCCGACGGCCGCAACGCCGACAGTTGCCGTCACTCCCGTCGGTGCTGCACTCAGTGTGGAAGCCGGTCGCATCGTTGCCGACACGAAGCTGATCTATCCGGCCGGGCGGGTGCGACTGGCGGCGGACGACAGCGTGGAACTCGGCGCCAATGGCCGGATCGATGTGTCGGGCCGGCGGTTGACGCTGGGCGGCCCGCCAGTGGAGGTGCCGGGTGGCGATGTGCAGGTCGTCAGCCGCACCGGGCCCGTCAACTTCCTGGCAGGCTCCCGAGTCGATGTGTCGGCCGGCACCGGCACCGGCACGGCGGATGCGGGCGCGCTTAATATTTTCGCCGGTGGCAACGTGAGCCTAGACGGCGAACTCGCCGGCACGGGCCCGTCTGCCGGCCGCAGCGGCAGTTTCGCCCTGACGGCCGGTTCCCTGGACGGCTTCACCGCCCTCAACCAGCAGCTGAACGCGGGCGGTTTCCAACGCCGTCGTTCAATCGAGACGCTGTCGGGGGATCTGGTGTTCGCGGCCGGCGAGACGATGCAGGCCCAGCACGTCACGCTCGCCGCCAGTGGCGGCAGTCTGACGGTGTCCGGTCGAATTGACGCGCTGGCCCCGGCCGGCGGCCAGGTCCTGCTGGCAGCCAGGAACGATCTCGTTGTCAGCATCGGCGCGGAGATCGATGCGCGGGCAACGGTAGCGGGCGATGACGCTGCACAAGTCACCATCAGCAGCACTGACGGCGATGTCAGCCTGGAGTCTGGCAGCCGCATCCGTCTCGACGGCTTCGCCGG
>CAZPNN010000347.1:0-14793 GCA_964587605.1 uncultured Chromatiaceae bacterium | reverse complement strand
CGCCAGCATGCCCTCCGACCCCGCCGCACCGCGGGCGCCCGACCGGCCGATGGGGGGCAATCCGTTCTCAGGATTCAGCCTGGTGCTCAAGTCGCCTTACCTTCTCGGCATTTCGCTGTTCGTCATCCTCCTGGCGTCGGTCAACACCTTCCTGTATTTCGAGCAACTGCGCCTGGTCAGCGAAACATTCACGGACAACGAGCAGCGCACGCAGGTGTTCGCGCGGCTGGATTACATCGTGCAGGGGCTGACGGTGCTGCTGCAGCTGTTCATCACTGGCCGGGTCGCATCGAAGCTGGGTGTCGTCGTGTTGTTGACGGTAGTGCCCATGATCATGGTGGGTGGATTCCTGGGGCTGGCGACCGTGAATACCTTTGCCGTGCTGGCCGTGGTGTTCGTCGCCCGGCGCGTGGGGGAATACGCGTTTATCCGGCCCGGGCGGGAGATGCTCTTTAGCCTTGTCGATACCGAGACCAAGTACAAGGCCAAGAACCTGATTGACGTTCCCGTGTATCGCGGCGGCGATGCACTCGCTGCCCAGGTCAAGGGCGCATTGGAAGCCGGCGGTCTCTCCAATGTTGGCGTGGCGCTGCTCGGCGCGGTACTCGCTGCGGCTTGGGCACTGAACGGCTGGTGGCTCGGTCGCCGACAGGCGACCGGCGGGGTTGCGGCCAGATCATGACGAACCGGCGTCGCGGAAGTAAATTGCGCAAATCATGGGATTTCCCGCAGTGCGCTGCGGTCGATCCTGGCGTAGATTCAGCCCGTGGAAATCGATATTCGCACCTTGCTGGCGCTGCCCGCGGCTGAGCGCCTGACGCTGGCCGAGATACTCACCAGCAGCGTTGGCTATCCGGCGGACATTGATTCCGCGTCCGTGCCGGCCTGGCGCCAGGCAGAGATCCAGCGCCAGCTGGACCGCTTCGGGGGCGACGAACCCGGGAACAAGGCCTGAAAGGCGACTCGCGTCAGCCGGTCAGTTTTTTCGTCCCCAGCGCCTTCAGGTCTGACAGAACCTCTTTCGAGTGGGTCTTTGGGTCCACCTTTTCGTAGTGCTTCGCAATTTTTCCATCCGGTCCGATGAGGAATGACTGCCGACTGGCGATCTTCATGACGCCGAGATTTTTCAGCACTCCGTAGGCTTCAGCAGTCTTGCCATCGATGTCAGCCAGCAGGGGAAACGGCAGGCTGTACTTCTCGGCAAACGCCTTCTGGTCCTTGATGGCGTCGATGCTGATACCGATGACAGTCGCGCCGATCTCCTCGAAGGCGAAGATGTTGTCGCGAAATTCGCAGGCTTCCTTCGTGCAGCCAGGGGTATCCGCCTTCGGGTAGAAGTACACCGCGACCCACTGGCCCCTGAAATCGCTGAGCGCCTGCCACTTGCCGTCCTGGTCCTGCAGGCGGAACGCGGGAGCATCCTGGCCCGGAGCGGGCTGGGCAGCCTGGGCCGAATTCAGCCAGCTGTAGGCGAGGCCGATGACCAGTGCCACACCCGCAATGAGAACTGCTGCACGCATCATATCTGTCGCCTCTGCCAGGGAGAGGCGGGAGCATAGCATCGGGGTCGGATTCCTTGTGATCGCGATTCGCCTGTGCTTAAGATTCCACGCGTGGAATCGGAATGTGCTCCGGGAGAGCACGGAGCATGACGAAAGATCGCCGACATACCAGCGGGCCAGGCAGGCCGGACAGCAAGATCGGTCTGGTTCTGCCGGGCGGGGGTGCCAGGGGCGCATACCAGGTCGGTGTCCTGAAGGCGCTGGCCGAATTGCTCCCGCGGCGCACGCCGAATCCCTTTGCCGTACTCAGCGGAACGTCAGCCGGCGCCATTAGTGCTGCGGTGCTCGCGTCGCGCGCCCGTTCCTTCCGTACCGCCGTGACGGACCTTGAGCGGGTCTGGGCCAACTTCCATTCGAGCCAGGTCTTTCGCTCAGACGGCGCCACGATGTTTCGGAGCAGCCTGCACTGGTTTGCCGCGCTCGTGCTGGGGGGGCTCGGCGACCGCAATCCGAAGGCGCTGCTGGACAACGACCCGTTGTGGGCACTGCTGCGCGGGCGGATCAACTTCGATTCGATCCAGCACGCGATCGACAAAGGCTATCTTGAGGCGCTGGCCATCACCGCCGCCGGCTACGATTCAGCCCGTTCGGTCACCTTTTACCAGGGCACGCCGGATCACCAGCCCTGGGATCGGGTAAGGCGCAAGGGCCGGCCGACGCGCATCGTGCTTGAACACCTGATGGCCAGTGTCGCGGTGCCGATGGTTTTCGCGCCCGTGCAGATCGGCCAGGAGTATTTCGGCGATGGCGCCATGCGCCAGGCCACGCCGCTTTCGCCCGCGCTGCACCTTGGCGCCCAGCGCCTGCTCGTCATCGGTGTGCGCGACGAAACGCCGGAACAGCTCCCGGGCACGGACGAGGAAGTGTCGTATCCGAGTTTCGGCCGAATCGCCGGCTACATACTGGATGCACTGTTCATGGACGGCCTGTCGTCCGACCTTGAGAGCCTGATCCGCATTAATCTGATCCTGGAGAACACGCCGGGTCGCGTGCTGGAGGGCGAGTTTGGCGAACTGCATCACACCGATGCCTTCATCATGCTGCCCAGCAGGGACTTTCGCGCCATTGCGGCCCGCCACATGCGGGAGATGCCGCGGCCGGTCCGCATGCTGATGAGTGGGCTCGGCGCCTTGAACTACGGGGGCAGCCAGTTGTTGAGTTACCTGCTGTTCGAATCAGGCTACACGCGCGAGCTCATTCAACTCGGCTACGAAGACGCAATGGGGCGCCGGGACGGCCTGCTGGACTTTATGGACGGTCAACCGATCCTGTCGCCGGCAGGGATCACCGGCTGGCGCGACCTGAGCGAGGAGTACTCGCAGCGGGTCCGGGTCCTCAAGCTCGCCGACGCCAGTTAGGAGCGCCTGCAGCCGCTCCTACCCGGCGTCGGCGAGCGGTCCGCCGAACTGCGGCGCGTGTATTCGCCCTTCAAGCTGCGGCAGTTCGTTGTGCCGGGTTACCACCGGCGAATAGCGCCTCGCCAGATCCGCGGCCAGCTTTTCCGACATGTACACCGACCGGTGCTGCCCCCCCGTGCAGCCGATAGCCACGGTGAGGTAATTGCGATGGAAGTCGATGTACTCCGGGATCCAGCGATCGAGAAAACCAAGGATGTCGCCGTACATGCGCTGCACGCTCTCGGACGCATCGAGAAACTCGGCGACCTTCTCATCCCGGCCTGTCAGGTGCCGGAGCGACGTGTCCCAGTACGGATTCGGGAGGCAGCGCAGGTCGAAGACGAAGTCGGCATCGGCGGGTATGCCGTGCTTGTAACCGAATGATTCAATCAGGATGGATAAGCCCGGCTGCTCATGCGCACCCACGCGCCGCCGGATGATGTCGCGAAGTTCGTAATTGCTGGTTCGCGTGGTGTCGAGTACCAGTTCCGCAGACGCGATGATCGGGTCCAGTAGTTGCCGCTCACGGTCGATTGCCTCGCGGAGGCTGAGTCCGGCTGCGCTCAGCGGGTGCTTGCGGCGTGTCTCGCCGTAGCGCTTCAGCAGCGCATGGTCGTCCGCGTGCAGGAAGATGACTTCGCAGCGGATGTTCCGCGCCCGGAGGTCCCGCACCACTTCGGGCAACCTCGCGAGGTCGGCGGCGCGGTTCCTCGCATCGATGCCGATGGCCAGGTTGGCGTAGAGCGGGTCCTCCGTTGCGGTGATCTCGCTGATCATCGTTGCGAGCAGGGCTGCCGGCATATTGTCGATGCAGTAAAACCCCATATCCTCGAAGTGATGCAAGGCGACGGTTTTACCGGAACCGGAGAGACCACTGACAATGATCAGCCGCATTGGACTGTACCCGCCCTGCCCGGAGGTCAGGAAATGTCACGCTTGCCGGCGTCCCGGGCGTGGTGATCGGTAATCTTCTCCTTGTGTTTGCGAACCTGACGATCGAGTTTGTCGATCATGCTGTCGATTGCGGCGTACATGTTTTCGTCGACGGCATCGGCAAACAACTTGGCGCCGGCAAGATTAACCGTGGCTTCGGCACGGTGGCGCAACTTGTCGACGGTGAGTACGCAATTCACGTCGGTCAAATGATCGAAGTGTCGCTCGATTCGGGCGAGCTTCGACTGCACGTAGGTGCGCATGGGGCTCGTGATCTCAACGTGGTGGCCGGTCAGATTCAGTTGCATCGTGGCATCCTCCTGATTTTGTTGCTCTAGTCCCGATCCTACCGTTGCGGGCGCCGCTTGCGCTCGCTGGACGGTTCAATGTGCATCGCCTCCCTGTATTTTGCCACTGTTCGGCGTGCGACCTGGACCCCCTGTTTCGACAGCAAATCCGCCACCTGGCTGTCTGACAGGGGCTTGGCAGGGTCTTCCTGGCTGATCAGTTTCTTGATCTTGGCCCGGATGGCCGTCGAGGACCGTTCACTGCCGTCATCGCCGGTGACCTGGCTCGAGAAAAAGTGCCGGAATTCGAAGACGCCCCGCGGCGTGTGCATGTATTTGTTGGCGGTTACACGGGAAATTGTGGATTCGTGCATCTCGACGAGTTCGGCCACGTCGCGGAGCACCATCGGCCGCATGGATTCCTCACCGTGATCCAGGAAGTCTGCCTGGCGGTCAACAATGCACATTGCCACCTTCAGCAGCGTGTCATTGCGAATCTCAAGGCTCCGGACCAGCCAGCGCGCTTCCTGAAGCTGGTTGCGCAGCGTGGCGTGATCGCTGTCGCCCCGGACCATGTCGGCGTAAGCCTGATTGACCTTGAGGCGCGGGGTGATGGACCGGTTGAGGTCCACCGACCATCGGCCGTGACGTTTTCTCACAAAGACATCGGGCACGATGTAATCACGGGACACGGGCTGCACCGCGAGTCCCGGCTTGGGATGGCAATTGCGAATGAGCGCGACGGCGGTGGCCAGGTCTTCTTCAGACACTTCGAGGCGTCGCCGGAGCATGCCGAGCTGCTGCTCGGCGACCAGTTCGAGGCTATCCATCGTGATGGCCAGAGCCAGGTCCCGGCCCGGAACAGTGTCCGCGAGCTGGCGCAACTGGATACGGATGCACTCGCCAAGGTCCCGGGCGCCGACGCCGGCAGGATCGAGCGCCTGGACCTTTTCAAGGGTTTTCTCAAGCTCTTCCAGTGTGAAGCTGCCGGATCCCGCCAGGTTCTCCAGGATCACTGGCAGCGGTTCGGTGAGATAGCCGGCGTCGTTGATGGCGTCCACGAGCGCCTGGCCCATCAGGACCTCGCGCGGCTCGAAGTGCTCGGTTTCGATCTGCCAGAGCAGGTGCGTCTGTAGCGTCTCTATGGAGCTGTCGCTGGATTCTGGCCGTCCGTCCTCGCCGTCCCGGTTGCTGCTGCTGCCACTGGAGGTTTCGTTCCACAACAGTGAATCGGACTCCACATCGCCGGTGGCCTCGGCTACAGCATCCGACTCGTTGCCATTGCCATTGTCATTGTCATTGCCATTGTCGTCCCAGTTGTCCGACGGCGTTTCGTCGTCCGGCGTACCGCCATGTGCCGGATCGGGCGGCGCGTCGAGTTCGACGACGCCTTCGCGGTTGCCCTCCTCGGACTCCTCGAGGTCGAGCATGACGTTTTCTGCCAGCAGCTGTTCCAGCTGGGTATTGAGTTCTGCCACGGGCAGCAGCAACAGCCGTATGGCTTGTTGCAACTGCGGTGTCATCGTCAGTTGCTGGCTGATCTTAAGTTGTAGAGCCGGCTTCATCGTCATCCCTGAAGCGCCGCCGTTGCCTCCCGGCGGCGCCTATAGTTTAAAGCCCTCGCCGAGGTAAACCTGCCGAACCTGCTGGTTCGAGAGGATATCCCCGGGCGCGCCTTCGGCAATCATTGCCCCGTCGTTGAGAATATAGGCACGGCTGCAGATTCCCAGTGTCTCGCGCACATTATGGTCCGTAATCAGGATGCCGATGCCGCGGGAAGCCAGGTGGCGGATGATCCGCTGGATGTCGAGTACGGAAATGGGATCGACGCCCGCAAATGGCTCGTCCAGCAGCACAAAGCGCGGTTCTGCCGCAAGCGCGCGCGCGATCTCGACGCGCCGGCGTTCGCCGCCAGACAGGCTGACACCCATGCTGTTGCGGACACTGCCGATGTGCAGTTCTTCCAGTAGCTCCTCGAGCAGTCGTTCCTGGGTGGCGCGATCGAGTTCCGGGCGCGTCTGCAGTATCGCCAGGATGTTGTTCTCGACGGAGAGCTTGCGAAAAACCGAGGCTTCCTGGGGCAGGTAGCCAAGCCCGAGGCGCGCCCGACGGTGCATCGGCATGCCAGTCAGGTCGTGCTCATCTAAGGTGATGCTGCCCCGGTCGCAGGCGATGAGACCAACGATCATGTAGAAGGCAGTTGTCTTTCCGGCGCCGTTCGGCCCCAGCAGGCCGACGATTTCGCCGCTGTTGACGTCCAGCGAAATGCCCTTGACCACCTGCCTCTGCTTGAAGCGCTTCTCAATCGATTCTGCCCGCAGTGTGCTCACGGCTCTTCCACCGGAGTGGGCACCGGAGTGGGCTCTGTCACGGGCTTTCCGCTCTGCGGAGTGATCCGCATGCGCACCTGACCACCGTCAGTCGCCCCGGCTGTTACCACTTCCCGACGGAGGTCGTAGGCGATCTGGTTGCCGGAGATTTCGTTCTTGCTGTCACTCAGGAAGGCGTCGTTCCGCAGCTCGATGGTTGCGGCATCAACGTCGTACTCCAGCTGCTGGCCATGGCCTTCGGTGGGTGGCTTGCCCTCGGCGCCTGCCTGGCTGAATCGTGCGGGCTGGCCGGTCAGTAAGGCTTTGCGCAGCTGGTTGTCCCTGAAGGTCAGTTCGGCGCGATCGCTGCTGGCCCGGGTGTCGGCGTTCCGGATGCTGACATTGCCGGTAAAGACCCAAACGCTGTTCGCGAAATCCGCCGGGT
Organism: uncultured Chromatiaceae bacterium; assembly: GCA_964587605.1. Classification (GTDB taxonomy): domain Bacteria; phylum Pseudomonadota; class Gammaproteobacteria; order Steroidobacterales; genus SHZI01. Next base: position 7,860 of record CAZPNN010000347.1, on the reverse strand, counting down.
CTGCGGTGGCTTCGTCTGCCTTTATGGCAAGGGTGCCCTGCGTGATACTGAGCTCCCGGAAAATCAGCCGATTATTCCGTCGGTCGAACTCCGAAAACGCGGCGTCGAGATCGATCGGCAGAGTGGTGTCTGGCGCGGTCAGTTGCGGCACGGGCGGAAGGAGTGGCGCATCGGCGGAAGTGACGCCAGTCGAGACGAGCAGCGCGGCTACCAGGCCGGCGACCAGCGGCATCTGCATCGTCACGGGCCGGGTGGCGACAGATGAATCAGGGGAGGAAGCGTCCGCGGACTTCGGATTGGAATTGCAGTCGGTCCTGCTTGAGATAGACACGCATCCCCCTGGCGAGGAGCGTGTCTCTGGAGCGTTCCACCGCCACCATCCGCTCGGTTCTGGCGATGTAGGCTTCCGGATCCAGCTCCAGGTAGTCGGTTCGGATCAATAGCGGCGCGGTACTGGTACGGCGGTCTGGCGGGGCAGCCGATTTGACGACCGCCACCTCCGTCGTGGCGACCACGTCGCCTGCAAGTTCAATGATATTACGATCCGGCGGGATCTGCCCGCGGTCAGCCTTGAGCTTCCAGGGAACCTGGGCGGCGGGCTCGTAGTCCACGGCGACATTCCGCATGGTGATGGTTCCATCCGCCAGCGTTTGCTCAGCAGCGATAGCCGTTACGCGGTACAGGATCTGGCCATCGGGGCCGGTGCCGGTGAGTCGGGCGTCTTTCACGTAATACCCAAGGCCGAGCCGCGGTGTCACCGGCGGGGCTACCTCGGATGACGGGCCGAGAAACACGACCACACTGGTGAGCAGGGCAGCTCCAAGGAGCATCGTGAACCGGACCGGATGCTGCAGATTCACGCTGTACGCCCGATAGCGGGCTGCCGGGCGGACAGTAGCAGGTCGCACACTTCGCGCACCGCACCGCGGCCGCCTCTCGCGACGGTTACCCAGTCTGCTGCCCGGAGCACGTCGGGATGCGCGTCGGCCACCGTAATTCCGAGGCCCGCGGGGCTCATGATCTCAAGATCGATGACGTCGTCGCCGACACAGGCAACGTCGTCGATCGGAATCCGTAGTTCTGAGAGCAGTTGATCCAGCACCTGGCGCTTGTCGTTTCGGCCGAGAAAGATGTGTGGTACCCGCAGTTCCGCCAGGCGGGCCGCCGCCGCGGGCGAGCGCCGGCCCGATATCACGGCCACCTGCAGCCCGGCCGCCAGCACCTGCTGGATCCCATACCCATCCCGGACGTGAAAGCTCTTCAACTCGCGTCCCTCGGCGTCGTAGTACAGGCGGCCATCAGTGAGAACCCCGTCGACATCGAGGACGAGCAACCGGACTCGGGTGGCGACGGCGCGCAATTGACGTGGAGTCATCTGTGGCCGGCCGGGGCTACATTACGCCTGCACGCAGCAGGTCATGGATGTTGAGTGCACCGATCACCTGTTGCGAATCGTCGACGACCAGCAAGCCATTGATCTTGAACTGCTCGAGCAGATGCACGGCTTCGGCGGCCAGTAACCCCGGGGCGATGGTCTTGCAGTTCGGCGTCATCACCTCACGCATTGGCGTGCGGTGCACGTCGACGCCCCGGTCGAGGACGCGACGCAGGTCGCCGTCCGTGAAGATGCCGGCCAGCCGGTTTTGCGCATCGATGACGGCGGTCATTCCCAGTCCCTTGCGCGTCATCTCCACCAGCCCCTTGGCGAGCGGCGTGTCGGGCGCAACGCGGGGAATGCCATCGCCTTTGTGCATCAGGTCGTCGACCCTGAGCAGCAGGCGGCGGCCCAGCGAGCCGCCGGGGTGCGCCAGTGCAAAATCCTCACGTGTGAAGCCGCGATTCTCCAGTAGCGCCACGGCCAGAGCATCGCCCATGGCCAGCGCCGCCGTGGTGCTTGCCGTCGGGGCCAGATTGAGCGGGCAGGCTTCCTCGCGCACACCGATGTCCAGAGTCACCTCGGCCACTTCCGAAAGCGTGGAGCGCAGCTTGCCGGTGAGGGTGATCAGGGGAATGCCCAGGCGCTTCAGCAGCGGCAGGATCGTCAGGATTTCGGGGGTCTCGCCGGAATTGGAGATGGCGATCAGGATATCGACGCGGGTGATCATTCCGAGGTCGCCGTGGCTGGCCTCGCCGGGGTGAACGAAGAAGGCGGGCGTGCCGGTGCTGGCCAGCGTCGCGGCCACCTTGCCCGCGATGTGCCCCGACTTGCCCATGCCCGTCACTATCACCCGGCCGCGGCAATCGAGGCAGAGCTGGCACGCGCGGTCGAAGCTCTCGTCGAGTCGCGGGGCGAGGCTGGCGACGGCGGCGGCCTCAATTTCCAGAACGCGGCGGCCCCGGGCCTTGAAGTCAGGCAGGCCGCTCATGTTCCGATCCTCATGGGCAGCGATTGTAAGTCATCTATAATGCCGCGCCTCACTGGTCCGGCCCCCCTTATCCCTTATGACCCCACAAGAAATTGAAACACTGATCCTGGCGCACCTGCCGGAAACGACAGCCACCGTGCAGAGTACGGATAATGTGCACTTTGAAGCCGTAGTGGTCAGCCCGACCTTCACCGGCAAACACACCCTGCAGCGGCACCGGCTGATTTACGGCGCTCTTGGCACGCACGTGGGCGGGGATATCCACGCACTGTCCATCCAGGCCTACACTCCCGACGAGTGGAGCGCCCGGTCGGCCTGAGCCGGCTTCTGAAGGGCCATGGATAAACTGGCGATCACCGGCGGCAGGCCCCTTGAAGGGGAAGTGCGGATCTCCGGGGCGAAGAACGCCGCGCTGCCGATACTTGCCGCCACCCTGCTGGCCGACGAACCGGTCACGCTGGGCAATATTCCGCACCTGAACGACATCACCACCACCATCGAGCTGCTGGGGCGGATGGGTGTCAGCGTCACCGTCAACGACGGGATGCGTCTCGAAGTGGATTCCAGGACGATCCACGATTACGCGGCGCCCTACGACCTGGTCAAGACCATGCGCGCCTCGATCCTGGTGCTGGGACCCCTGGTCGGACGCTACGGGCATGCCGATGTCTCGTTGCCCGGTGGTTGCGCCATCGGCGCGCGGCCTGTCGACCTTCACGTGGCCGGGTTGCGGGCCATGGGGGCCGAGGTCGAGATTGTGGACGGCTATATCCGCGCCCGTTCCGGTCGCCTCCGGGGCGCTCACCTCCTCATGGACAAGGTGACGGTCACGGGTACCGAGAACCTGATGATGGCAGCCTGCCTGGCCGAGGGTGAAACGGTAATCGAGAACGCGGCCCGCGAACCGGAGATCGAGGATCTGGCTCGCTTTCTTGTTCGCATGGGCGCCCGCATCCAGGGGGCGGGCACGAACCGGATCGCGATCGAGGGTGTCCCGCGATTGCACGGCGCAGAGTACGACGTGCAGCCGGACCGCATTGAGACGGGCACCTTCCTGGTGGCAGCCGCCATCACGGGCGGCCACATCCGCGTGCGGCGGGCCTGTCCCGACCATCTGGAGGCGGTGCTGGCCAAGCTGCGTGCGGCCGGGGCCACCATTCACATCGGGCCGGACTGGATCGACCTCGACATGCGGGGCCGCCGGCCGCTGGCGGTCGATATCAGCACTGACCCGTACCCGGCGTTCCCGACCGACATGCAGGCCCAGTTCATGGCCCTCAACTGCATTGCTGACGGGGTCGGGACGATTATCGAGAATGTCTTTGAGAACCGGTTCATGCACGCGCTGGAGCTGCAGCGGATGGGGGCCAGGATCAAGATCGAGGGCCACATGGCGATCGTGCAGGGTGTTTCGCAGCTGCGGGCGGCCCCGGTGATGGCCACGGACCTGCGAGCTTCGGCGAGTCTCGTCGTGGCGGGGCTGGCGGCCGAGGGCGAAACGGTCGTGGACCGCATCTACCATATCGATCGCGGCTACGAGTGCATTGAGGAAAAACTTCAGCAACTTGGGGCCCGGATCCGCCGCCGGGCCTAACTCCGAACGGGCATGCGGTAGGCAACCCCGAAGCCTGCCGTGTATACTTTTGCGGCTTTCTGCCGGGCCAGTGTCGCGCACTTGCGGGCTGGATCCGACCGATCAGCCCGCGAGTTTTCGGAGGGTATCGGGTCGGGCAGCAAGCCACCAGGGACTTTCTAGAGGATTAGCTCGATGAGCGAAGAGGCGTCTGTCAGCCGTCGTCGTTTTCTGACGGTGGCCACCAGCGTGACGGGTGTGGTTGGCCTGGCCCTGACGGCGGCGCCGTTCATCGCGTCGTTCCGGCCCAGCACCCGCGCCAGGGCGCTCGGCGCTCCGGTAGCCGTGGATATCAGCAAGCTGGACGAGGGCGCCATGGTGCGCGTCGTGTGGCGCGGTCAGCCAGTGTGGGTGCTTCGCCGAAGCAAGGTCATGCTGGAGCGGCTGGCCGGTCAAGAGGCGGCGCTGAAGGATCCGGAGTCGAACGAATCGAAACAGCCCGACTACGCCAAAAACGAAACCCGGTCGCTGCGGCCTGAATACCTCGTCGTCATCGGCAACTGCACCCACCTGGGTTGCGCTCCCATTGAGCGTTTCGAGGTGGCGCCCGCGGATCTCGGGGCGGACTGGGTTGGCGGCTTTTTCTGCCCCTGCCACGGCTCGAAGTTCGATCTGGCGGCTCGCGTCATGGACGACGGCTCGCCGGCGCCGACCAACCTGGCAATCCCGCCTCATCGCTTCGTGGGCGATGAGCTGGTGATCGTCGGCGAAGACACGGGGGCCAGCGCATGAGCACGGCACGCACAGGCGCGGTTTCCACCGGCGGCCGGATGGCCCGCTTCATCGACTGGATCGATGAGCGCTTCCCCCTGACGGCGATGATGAAGGAGCACGTCACCGAGTACTACGCCGCCAAGAGTTTCAATGCCTGGTACGTGTTCGGCGTGCTCGCCCTGGTGGTGCTGATCCTGCAGCTGATAACCGGCATCTTCCTGACGATGAGCTACAAGCCCTCCGCCGAGGACGCCTTTGCGTCCGTCGAATACATCATGCGGGAAGTGGAGTGGGGCTGGCTGATCCGTTACATGCACTCCACCGGTTCCTCGATGTTTTTCCTGGTGGTGTACCTGCACATGTTTCGTGCGCTGATGTACGGGTCCTACAAGGCTCCGCGCGAACTGTTGTGGATCGTCGGCATGTTGATCTACCTGGCGCTGATGGCCCAGGCCTTCACAGGTTACCTGTTGCCCTGGGGCCAGATGTCGTACTGGGGCGCGCAGGTTATCGTCTCGCTGTTCGGCGCGATTCCGTTGGTAGGCGACAGCCTTGTGGAATGGATTCGCGGCGATTTCTTCATTTCCGACATCACGTTGAACCGGTTCTTTGCCCTGCATGTCGCGGCGGTGCCTCTCGCACTGCTGTTGCTCGTGGTGGTGCACATCCTGGCGCTGCACACCACCGGTTCCCTGAACCCGGATGGTATCGAGATCAAGGAAAAGAAGGGTCCGGACGGCATACCGCTGGACGGCGTGGCGTTCCACCCGTATCACACGTCGAAGGACCTGGTGGCGATCATCATCTTTGCCATCGTGTTCGCCGCGGTGCTGTTCTTCGCGCCGGAGATGGGCGGATATTTCCTCGAGCACGCGAACTTCGAGCCCGCCAACCTCCTGAAGACACCGGAGCACATCGCACCGGTGTGGTACTTCACGCCCTTCTACGCCATCCTGCGCGCGGTGCCGAGCAAGGGCTGGGGCGCGTTCCTGATGCTGCTGTCGATCGTGCTGCTGTTCTTCCTGCCCTGGCTCGATCGCTGCAAGGTAAAGTCCATCCGGTACCGCGGCTGGCAATTCAAGGTGGCGCTCGGCGCGTTTGCGGTCAGCTTTGTGGTCCTCGGGTTTCTGGGCATGCAGCCCGCAACCCAGAAGGTTTATGTTTACGCGGCCCGCGCCTTCACGGTCATCTATTTCGCCTTCTTCCTCCTGATGCCGTTGTACACCGCGCGCGAACGGACCAAACCGGTTCCGGAACGCGTCGTTTATCACGGGCACGAGTGACTCCACATGACTCGTCATACGCTGAAACAGTTTCTGCAATCCGGCTTCATCGCGATCGCTGGCACGGTGGTTCTCGCCGGCGCTGTGCCGGCCCTGGCTGCGGGAGGCTCCGCGACACTTGCCAAGGCCAATAACGATGTGGCCAATGTCGCATCTCTGCAGCGCGGGGCGCGCAATTTCGTCAACTATTGCCTCGGTTGCCACTCGGCGAAGTATGTTCGCTACAACCAGCTGGCGCGGGATCTCGGCATGTCCGAGGAGCAGGTCATTGCCAACCTGATGTTCGGTGCCGCCAAGCCCACCGAGACCATGGATATCGCCATGCGTTCCGCAGATGCCCAGCGCTGGTTTGGCCAGGCGCCACCGGATCTCTCGCTGATCGCCCGGTCGAAGGGTGTTGATTACGTCTACAGCTTCCTGCGGTCCTTTTACCTCGACCCTGCACGCCCCAATGGCGTGAATAACCTGGCATTGCCGAATGCCAGCATGCCCCATGTGCTGTGGGAGCTGCAGGGCTTGCAGACAGCAATCTTCGAGGAAGAAGAGCACAATGGCATGAAGCACATCGTGTTCCGGAAATTCGAGCACGCCTCAGCCGGTACTCTCACGCCGGAACAGTTCGATGAGTTCGTCCGGGACACCGTGAATTTCCTCGACTACATCGCCGAGCCAATGAAGCTGAAGCGACAGAATCTGGGACTTCTGGTGATCACATTTCTCCTCGTTTTCGGGCTGTTTGCCTATCTCCTGAAGCTGGAGATCTGGAAGGACGTCAAGTAGGTGTCTGACGACTGGAATAGTTTCGGCAGCGGGCCGGCAAGGCGAGCGGCAATGACGCTCTATTCGAGCCCGTCATCGATTCACAGCCACCGGGCGCGGATCGTGCTCGCCGAGAAGGGTATCGTCATCGATATCGTGAACGTGCAGGGTGATGACCTGCCTGAAGACCTGCTCGATCTCAATCCGTACCACACCACGCCGACCCTGCTCGACCGCGATCTCGTGCTCTACGACGCCCGCGTGATCATGGAGTATCTCGACGAACGCTTTCCGCACCCGCCCCTGATGCCGGTCGATCCTGTCAGTCGTGCGCAGGTCCGGCTGGCGCTCTTCAGGGTTGAGAAAGACTGGTACACGATGGCGGAGCAGTGCGAGGGCGCTACGGACCGAAGGCAGGCGAATCAGGCCCGCAAGGTGCTGAAGGAAAGCCTGCTGTCGAGCGCGGAGGTCTTTGCGGCCAAGCGTTTCTTCCTGAGCGACGAGTTCTCACTCGCGGATGCCAGTGTTGCGGCGTTGCTCTGGCGTTTGCCCTTGTTTGGAATTGAACTCAGCGGCAGCGGCACTGCACCGATCCGCAAGTACATGGATGCCATCTTCGCCCGGCGCTCTTTCCAGGAGAGCCTGACCGAAGTCGAACTGGAGATGAGACAGTAACTTCGCCGAAGCGGCCCTACCTCCTGCGGGCTCTCCACCAGTGGATAACGGACAACGGCCAGACGCCGCATCTGGTTGTGGATGCCGCCCAGTCGGGCGTTGCTGTGCCTGAACAGCACGTGCAGGAAGGCCGAATCATCCTCAATGTGAGTTACTCCGCGACCAGTCGCCTGGAACTTGCGAACGACGAAATCAGCTTCGATGCCCGCTTCGGCGGTGTGCCGCGCACCGTGCGGGTGCCGCTGGCGGCTGTACTCGGGATTTACGCCAAGGAGACCGGCGAGGGGCTCGTTTTTCCGACGGACGAGTACTCCGCTGCATCCGGCGAGGGGCCGAACCCCGAACCGCCGTCACCGGACGCGCCGACTCCGCCACCTGCGGGACGGCCATCCCTCAAGATCGTCCGGTAAGAGCGGCTTCAGCCGCGACA